>JAISGR010000143.1 GCA_031262995.1 Prevotellaceae bacterium
TCGCATACGGGCATGATTGCTTGCAGGAAGTAGCGCAGGTTATTGCGCAACGCTTCGCGGTCGATACCGGCATAGAGCGCCAGCAGCTTGCGGAACAGGCTGACGGGGTTCTTGTCGCCCTCCTTGATGTTGCCGTTGACAAAGCCCTGCGTCTTCACGATGATGGCGTCGACCAGCTCCTCCTTTTCGGCTTCGGTGATGCGGGTGTCCAATGCTGCCACTTTGGCGAGTTCTTCAGGGGAGTAATCTGCGGCTGCACCGGCGCGTTGCAAAATCTTCAGGTCGAAGTAGGCAAAGCGGATGCGGTCGAAGTAGAGCGAAGAGGTACCGTCCTGCCACGGGTGTTGCAGGTCGGTGCGAATCCAGTCGATGACGGGCATAAAGTTGTAGCACACGGTGCGGATGCCGCACTTGCCCAGATTGGCAAGGCTGACTTTGTAGTTCGCTATCAGGCGGTCACGGTCGGCGCCCCCATATTTGATGGCTTCGCATACAGGCAGGCTCTCTACTACCGACCAGCGCAAGCCGTGCGATTCGATGTACTGCTTCAATTCATTGATGGCATCCGCTGTCCATACCTCGCCGTTGGGTACGGCGTGCAAAGCGGTTACTATGCCTTCCACTCCAATCTGCCGCAGCATGTCGAGTGTGATCTTATCGTTCTTACCGAACCATCTCCATGTCTTTTCCATACGTTGTTTGTTTGCTTGTTTGTTCTAAATGGGCGCAAAAGTACGTATAGTTTAATGATTGCACCCATTTGTGAGTTACAAATAATGTCAAAGGGGTTACATTTTATAATGATATTGTAGAGCGTAACTCCGTAAGTGCCTATCTTTGCGCAAATTTGAACCTATATGATATTCAACGAACGACTGTTCCGCCACGAACATGTACTCAACGTGGCACGGCAGATGATGACTGCTGCCCGTACCGCTCCCAAGGGGAAAGGTATGGATCTCCTCGAAATCGCCCTGATTGAAGGGGAAGAGTTGAAAACCCTGTCCGACAAGATGATTGCCATGGCTGCGGAGAACGGCATGAAGTTCTTCCTGCGCGATGCCGATAACGTGATGCAGGCAGAGTGTGTCTTGGTAATCGGTACACGGGCAAAGGAACATGCGCTGAACTGCGGACACTGCGGCTCGCCCACCTGTGGCGAACGTCCGGACGGCGTGCCTTGCGTCCTGAACTCCGTCGATGTGGGCATTGCCATCGGTTCGGCGTGTGCCACTGCCGCCGACCTGCGCGTTGATACCCGCGTGATGTTTTCTGCCGGACTGGCAGCACAGCAATTGGACTGGCTGTCGGGTTGCAGGTCGGTGTTTGCCATTCCCGTGAGCGCCTCGAGCAAGAACCCGTTCTTCGACCGCAAACCCAAGGAGTAACCGGCTATGGCAATCTTTTTAGGTTTACCCGACAGGGACGACAGAACGCTGCAAGTCAACTTTGCCCGCGTGTATGCCGAGCAGGTCGAACTGCGCACTCCGCACCTTCCTGCCGAATGGGCGCCGCAAAGCGGCATACAGCTCACCTGGCCGCATGACGGTACCGACTGGGCGCCGATGCTCGAAGAGGTGGAGGCATGCTTCGTCAGTATCGCCCGCGAGATCGCCCGACGCGAACGGCTCCTCATCGTTACCCCCGAACCGGACAGGGTAGGGAGGCGCATCGAAAACGAGGTGGAGATGGAGCGTGTCTGCCTCTTCGAGTGTCCCACCAACGACACCTGGGCGCGCGACCACGGAGCCATCACCGTGTCGGATGCCGACGGAGCGCAGTTGCAGGACTTCACCTTCAACGGGTGGGGATTGAAATTTGCCGCCGACAAGGACAACGAGATTACCCGCCGTGCCGCAGAGGCAGGCGTGCTGCACGGTCGCTACGTCAACCGGCGGGGATTCGTGCTCGAAGGCGGCTCCATCGAAAGCGACGGCATGGGTACGCTGCTCACCACTTCGGAGTGTCTGCTTTCGCCCAACCGGAACGGGCAGATGAATCGCGTGGAGATAGAGGAGTTTCTCCGTTCGACGTTCCACCTGCAACGGGTGTTGTGGCTCGACCACGGCTATCTGGCAGGCGACGATACCGACAGTCACATCGATACGCTTGCCCGCTTCTGCTCGCCCGATACCATTGCCTACGTGCAGTGTACCGATAAGAACGACGTGCATTACGAAGCATTGAAACGCATGGAGGAGCAGCTGCGCACTTTCCGCACCCTTGCCGATGCTCCCTACCGGTTGCTGCCCTTGCCCATGCCCGATGCCATCTATGATGCCGACGGCGAACGTCTCCCTGCCACGTATGCCAATTTCCTGATAATGAACGATGCCGTGCTTTGTCCCGTCTACGGACAACCTGATAAGGACGCCCTCGCCTGTCAGGTGTTGCAGGAGGCTTTTCCCGACCGTGAGATTGTCGGCATCGGGTGCCTGCCGCTCATCCGGCAACACGGGTCGTTGCATTGCGTAACGATGCAATATCCGGCAGGCGTGTTAAGGTAAACCGTATAATATTGATCACCGCGTTTTGTCCTGTTGACACAAAACCTTCGTCTCACTGAGACGAAAACCTGGTCTTATTGGAACAGAAGTTCTGTCCTATTCGGAACAGAAGTTCTGTCAGCCTCGGAACAAAAGTTTTGTTAGCCTCGGAACAAAAGTTTTGTTAGCCTCGGAACAGAAGTTCTGTCAGCCTCGGAACAAAAGTTTTGTCAGCCTCGGAACAGAAGTTCTGTTAGCCTCGGAACAAGCGCGGTGCATCATCCATGATAACCCCTAATAATAACAGTAATGAACGTGATTAAGACAGGGCTTGTACAGCAAGCCAATACCGCCGACCGCAACCGGAATATGCAGCAACTGGCGGACAACGTGCGCCACTGCGCCGCACAAGGCGCCCGCCTCGTGGTGTTACAGGAGCTGCACAACACCCTCTATTTCTGTCAGACGGAGGAGACGGCGGTGTTCGACCTGGCAGAGACCATTCCCGGCTACTCCACCGATTATTACGCCCGCCTGGCTGCCGAGACAGGCGTGGTACTGGTAACCTCTCTTTTCGAGAAACGTACTGCCGGACTGTATCACAACACGGCAGTGGTGTTCGAGCGCGACGGGAGTATTGCCGGCAAGTACCGCAAGATGCACATCCCCGACGACCCTGCCTACTACGAGAAGTTCTACTTCACCCCCGGTGATATGGGGTTTGAGCCGATAAATACCTCTGCGGGCAGATTGGGTGTGATGGTATGCTGGGATCAGTGGTATCCCGAAGCCGCCCGCCTCATGACGCTGCGTGGCGCCGACCTGCTCATCTACCCCACTGCCATCGGCTGGGAGAGCACCGACACCCCCGAAGAGCAACAACGCCAACTCGATGCGTGGATGACCGTGCAGCGTGGACATGCCGTGGCTAACGGCATTCCGGTGATTGCCGTCAACCGCGTGGGACACGAACCCGACCCGTCGGGACAAACGGGCGGCATCCGCTTCTGGGGCAACAGCTTCGTGGCAGGCGCACAGGGCGAACTGTTGGCGCGGGCAAACGACGAACGCCCCGAGAACCTCGTGGTAGAGATTGACTTGGAGCGTTCGGAGAATGTGCGTCGCTGGTGGCCTTTCCTGCGCGACCGGCGCATCGAAGAGTACGGCGGGATTACAAAGCGGTTTCTGCGGTGAAGACTATCGGAGGAGGAGCGTCGTTACAACTTCACCCGCTTCTTCACCGACCGCGATTCGTTCTGCATCCGGTCTAAGGCGGTGACGACGTAGTAGTATTTGATCTTTCCGTCTTCGTAGGGCAGCGGGCACCAGGTGTTGCGGGTGATGGCAACAATCTTTGCCGGGTTGTCGATGTCAATATCCTCTTTGTTGTCGAAGCGGTAGACGACGTAGGCGACGGGGCGGTTCATTTCGTCTGTTCTCTCTTTCTTCTTTGTTTTGGCAGGTGACCAGAAGAGCATGTAGCCGTCGGATGTCCAGGCGGTTTTCATTTTGCGTACCTTGTCGGGTGCCTGACTGTCCATGAAGTCGTACAGGGGTTGCAGGGCAGGGTAGCGGTGATAGCGGGTCGTCAGCGAATCGCGGTATCCGCCCACGTTGTCTGCCACGGCGGCAGCGTACCACTGGCAGCTGCCTCCGATGCTTTGGAAGGCGCGTTGCAGTGCCATCTTGGCGGTGAGCTGGTTGCGTTCGGGGTGTTGCGGGTCGGCGTTCTCTACGGTGTTTATTACCGACTGCCCGATGAAGAGCGGTCGGTTGGCAGCGTGGCGCGCCCACCAGTTCACCAGCGTTTCGTAGTCGGCACGCGGATGTCCTATCTGCCAGTAAATCTGCGGGATGTTGTAGTCTATCCATCCTTTGTGCGCCCACAGCAACACATCGGCGTAGAGGTCGTCATAGTTTTGCAGTCCGTTGGTGCGGCTGCCCAGCGGGTCGGTGGTGTCGTTGCGGTAGATGCCGAAGGGCGATACGCCGAACTTCACCCACGGTTTGAGGCTGCGGATGGTCTCGTGCAGCTTGCGTATGAGCAGGCTCACGTTGTCGCGCCGCCAGTCGGCTTTGTCGGTGAATCCGCCGCCGTAACGGGCAAAGGAGGTTTCGTCGGGGAACTCCTTGCCGGCAATGGGGTAGGGGTAGAAGTAGTCGTCGATGTGGATGGCATCGACATCGTAGCGCGACACGATGTCGCTCACCACGGTGCAGATGTAGTTGCGGCTTTCGGGCAGCGCCGGGTCGAAGAAGAGCTGGTTGCCGTAGGTCACGAACCACTCGGGGTGCCGGAAATAGATGTGCGAGGGAGCCAGTTCGTTGTTCGCGTTGACCCTGGCGCGGTAGGGGTTGATCCACGCATGAAGCTCCATGTTGCGCTTGTGGCATTCGGTGATCATGAACTGCAACGGATCCCAGTAGGGGGCGGGCGCTTGCCCTTGCACGCCGGTGAGGTAGCGGCTCCACGGCTCTATGGTCGAGGCGTAGAGCGCATCGGCTTCGGGTCGCACCTGAAACAGGATGGCATTGATACCCGCTTGTTGCAGGGCGTTGAGTTGATCGACGAGGGTCTGTTGGATTTGCTCCGTGGGCAATCCGCGAAACTGATTGTTCACCGCCTGTATCCACGCCCCGCGAAACTCGCGCTTGAGGGGTGTTGCCGGTGATTGGGCAGTCAGCGAGCACGTCAGGAGGAGCATGCAGAGGCACAAAAGGGAGATTCGCTTCATTGTCTGTATATAAATATAGGTGTACATCATTACTTGTTCGGGCGGCAAAGATAATGAGTTTTTTCGGATGCGTTCGCACGAACGCCGAATCGGTGCCCGACAAGTGCCGATTCGGGAGGATTTGAGTGTCGTTTCGGACTAAGGTCGTAGTCCAGAGGTAGTCGGAGTGCCCGACCAGGGTAGTCGGAGTGCCCGACCAGGGGTAGTCGGAGTGCCCGACCAGGGTAGTCGGAGTGCCCGACCAGGTTAGGGGAAGTGCTCCCCCAGGTTAGGGGAAGCGTTCCCCCAGGTGAGGGGAAGCGTTCCCCCAGGGTAGGGGAAGTGCGCGCTCCCCGGCGAAGTTAAATAGTCTTTCGTTTCTGTGCTCCTAAAGGGCAAAGCACTACATTTGCCTGCCGGAATGGTAGAGCACTGTTAAGCAGATGAAAATGAAGCATATACTATTGTCAGGAGCGCTTCTCGCGCCGATGCTGTTGCAAGCGCAGGTGGACGGTACCGTTGCCGATACCGTCGGGATAGACCTGGACGAGGTAACGGTGGTGACCCGTCGTCCGGGTACCATGAAGCTGCGCGGCAGTGTGCTGAACGAAGAGCTGATCACCGGCAGAGAGCTGCTGCGTGCAGCCTGCTGCAACCTGGGCGAGAGCTTTACCACCAATCCGTCGGTCGACGTGAGCTATTCGGATGCCGCGACCGGCGCCCGACAAATCAAGCTGCTCGGGCTGGCAGGCACCTACGTGCAGCTGCTCACCGAGAATATCCCCAACTACCGCGGAGCGGCAGCGCCTTATGCACTGGGATTCATCCCCGGAGCGTGGATGCAAAGCATACAGGTGAGCAAAGGCGCCTCTTCCGTAAAGAACGGCTACGAGTCGATGACCGGACAAATCAACGTGGAGTTCAAGAAGCCCCACGACCCCGAACCCGACCGGCTGTATGCCAACCTCTATTACGGCAGCGCCGGTCGCATCGAAGTCAATGCCGATGCCACCGTCAAGCTGTCGCCCGGGTGGAGCACCTCCCTGCTGGCTCACTACGAGAACGAGACCCAATCGCACGATGCCAACCACGACGGCTTCCTCGACATCCCCCGCGTCGAGCAGTACAACCTGTGGAACCGATGGGCATATCAGGGCGACAGGTATCTGTTCCAGCTGGGCGTGAAGGCGCTCAAGGAGGAGCGGAGGAGCGGACAGACCGCCGTGAGCCGGACATCGTCCGAGCCTTTCCCTTATCAGATCGGTCTCGAGACGGAGCGCTACGAGGCATTCACCAAGAACGCATATATCTTCAATGCCGAGAAGGGCACCAACCTGGGGCTTATCCTGCAAGGCACGTGGCACCGATTGGATTCACACTTCGGGCACCGGGATTTCGATGCGAAGCAGCGCAACTTCTACGCCTCGCTCCTGTTCGAAACCCAGCCGACCGAACAGCACAGCCTCTCGGCAGGCATGAGCTACACCTCCGATTTCTACCGGTGGCAGGGCGGAGGTACGGACTTGCCGGCGGAGTCGACGGAAGCCGTGGCAGGCGCCTACCTGCAATACACCTTCAACCTGCACGACAAGCTGATACTGATGGCTGGCGTGCGCGGCGATTACAGCGATGCGTTCGACCTGTTCTTTACCCCGCGTGCCCACCTCCAATACAACCCCAACGAGTACGTCAACTTCCGCCTTTCCGCCGGGAAGGGATACCGCACGCCGCACGTTTGGATAGACCACTACAACCTGCTGGCAAGCAGTCGCACGTTCGATCTTTCCGGCGACAACGACCGCGACGAGGCGTGGAACTACGGCGCCAGCATCGCCTCCTACCTGCCCCTCTTCGGCAAGACGCTGAACCTGAACGTGGAGTACTATTACACCGACTTCGTCCGTCAGGTGGTGGTGGACATGGACAGCGACCCGCATCAGGTGCAGTTCTACCCCCTCGCCGGACGTTCCTATTCGCAATCGTTTCAGGTGGATGCCACCTATCCCCTGTTCCGCGGCTTCAGCCTGACGGCAGCCTGGCGGCTCACCGACGTGAAGAGCACCTACAAGGACGGCAGCCTGCGCGAGAAGCCCCTGACAAGCAGGTACAAGGGATTGCTCACCGCCTCCTACCAGACGGCGCTCGGCTTGTGGCAGTTTGATGCAACCCTGCAACTGAACGGCGGCGGACGCATGCCCGACCCCTATGCGATGCCCGACGGTACGCCGTCGTGGAACAGCCGTTACAACGGTTACGGGCAGCTCAGCGCGCAAGTGACCCGTTACTTCCGTCACTGGTCGGTGTACATCGGCGGCGAGAACCTGACCAACTTCAGGCAGCAGAACCCCGTGGTTGGCGCGGCTGATCCGTGGAGCAACCACTTCGATGCGACGATGGTGTGGGGACCGATACACGGCGCCAAAACCTACATCGGCATCCGGTGGAACCTGCCGCGAATCACCAACGAGTAATCACTAACAATTCAAATAGAAAGTGCAATGAAGAAGAGATTTCTAATGCTGGTGGCAATCGCCCTGCTGGGAGCAGCCACCGTGATGGCTAAAGACCTGCGCGTCGCCATCTTCAAAGTGTCGCAGATGCACTGCGAGAACTGCGTCAAGAAGGTGAAGGAGAACATCCGCTTCGAGAAGGGCGTGAAAGCGATCGCGACCGACCTGGAAACGAAGCTCGTCACCGTGACCTACGATGCCGAGAAGAATACCGCCGACAAGATTGCCGCCGGATTCGGGAAGTTCGGCTATAAAGCCGAGTTCGTCAGCGAAACCAAGAAGGCGGAGGAGAAGCAGTGAACCTGACCGTCACCGACTGGGGCACCGTGGCGTATGCGGATGCCTGGAAGTGGCAAACCGACTGTTTCGACCGATTGGTGCATGCCAAGCTGAACGGCGAACCGTACGAGAATCACCTCATTCTGTGCGAACATCCGCACGTCTACACACTGGGACGAAGCGGAAAAGAGGGCAACATGCTGCTGAGCAACGAACAGTTGGAGGCGATAGGCGCCACCTACTACCACATCGACCGCGGAGGAGACATCACCTACCACGGTCCCGGACAGGTGGTGTGCTATCCCATCATCGACCTCGAGGAGTTCTCGCTGGGATTGAAGGAGTATGTGCATTTGCTCGAAGGTGCCGTGATCGGCGTGTGTGCCTCCTACGGCATCACTGCCGGACGCTTGCCCAGGGCAACCGGCGTGTGGCTCGATGCCGACACTGCCCGTGCCCGCAAGATATGTGCCATCGGGGTGCGCAGCAGTCACTTCGTCACCATGCACGGACTGGCGCTCAATGTCAACACCGACATGCGCTACTTCAGCTACATACACCCCTGCGGCTTCATCGACAAGAGTGTCACCTCCATGCAGCAGGAGTTGCGGCAGGCGGTATCTGTCGACGAGGTGAAGCAATGCCTCTGTCAGGAGTTGACGGCGTTGTTGCGGTGAGGTGTGCTTTTCTACATTGCCCCCGCGCTGCTGATCATCGGCTTTATCTCCCGGTAACAATCCATCTCGGCAAAGTCGCTCTCTTTGCCCAGCTCGAAGTCCTGAAAGACGAAGCCGGGTGAGACGGTACAGCTCACCAAGGCATGCCCTTTGCCGCCTTTGATGCGTGCTCCGAACCAGCTTCCGGCGGGAGCGACCACTTGCGGACGTTCGCCTGTCGGGAGGTTGTTGCCCAGCGACACGGTGCGGAGGCGGTTCCCTTCGATGAGAATCATTTCTACCGGGTCGCCCTGGTGAAAGAGCCAGATTTCGTCGGACTTGATGCGGTGCAGGTGTGAGATGTTGTCGTCGCACATCAGGTAGTAGATGGCGGTGCACAAGTTGCGTGTGCGACCGTCGTCGGTGGTCAATGTTTCTACGCTGCGGTAGGTCTCTTTGTAGTAGCCCCCTTCGGGATGGGGTTGCATCTCTAGTTCGCGGATAATGGTTTCGATGTTCATGGTCATTCTGTAAATGGTTTTATGGGATGAAATTGCAAGGTGAAGCAGCTCCCTTTTCCTATCTCGGAATAGACGGAGATGCTGCCTCCGTGTCGGTTCATGATCTGCTTGCACAGGCTCAGTCCGATGCCCGAGCCTGACGGTTTGGTGGTGAAGAAGGGGACGAAAATCTTGTCCTGCACGTCGGGCAGGATGCCTTCGCCATTGTCGCGTACGGTGATGGTGCAATGCTGTTGCATGCCCGACACGGTGAAGGAGGTGCGCAGCTCGATGCGCGGCTGTTCGGTGCGGGCGGTGGCTTCGAGTGCGTTCTTGAGCAGGTTGATGAGCACCTGTTCGATTTGTCCCCGGTCTATGCGGACGGTGCGGTCGGGAATGGGCAGCTCGATGCGGACGGCAGGTTGCGGGAAGAGCTTCTGCATGTCGGCGAGCAGCTCGGTGAGCGACACGTCGGTGGGTACGGGTTCGGGCAGTCGGGTCAGGCGGCGGTAGTTCTCTACGAAGTCCAGCAGTCCCCGGCTGCGTCGTTGGATGGTCTGCATGGCTTGTTGCATCACGGCATAGTCCGTTTGCCGGTCGCTCAGTGTTTCCGACAGTGAGATGATGGGGGTGATGGAGTTCATGATTTCGTGTGTCAGCACGCGAATCAGTTTCTGCCACGCCTCCACTTCGTTGCGTTCCAGCACGGAGTGAATGTTCTTGAGTGTAATCAGCCGGTGTTCCTGTCGGCGGGCAACGAAGATGGTGCTGTCTGCCACCATCTCCAAGGTGCGGTTGCCTTGCGGGATGCGCAGCACCGCGGTCTCTCCGGTCAGGAAAGGGGTGAGCTGGGTGGTCAGTTGGGGCGTCTCGCCCAATTGGAGCAGGGCGGCGCGGTTCATCCACTCGATGTGTCCGCGCATGTCGGTCACCAGCACGGCGGTCTCCACCTTGTTGAGCAGGATTTCGTAGTATTGCTGTTGCATCTGTCGGGTTTGCGTGCGGTACAGGCGGACTGCCGTGGCAACGAGCAGAAAGAACAGGATGAGGGCGCTGAAGAGCAGGTTGTTGCGTATCAGTGCGTAGACGCCTGCGGCAAGCCCTATCATCAGGCAGATGTAGAGCATTTGCATCAGGAGCGGGCGGAGGGCGGAGGTTTGAATCATTGTCGTCCCAGCTTTCGGTAGAGGGCGAAACGGGTGATGCCCAGCATCTCCGCAGCCTGTGTCATGTTGCCTTTGCACAGGCGCATGGCTTTGTCGATGGCTTGGCGTTCCAGCTCTTCCAGGTTGAGTGTTCCGCTCTTTTTGGCAGGCGAGCGGTCGGCAGCGGTCTGCAAGGCAAAGTGTTCGGGGCGGAGCAGCGAGCCGTCGCCCAGAATCACGGCACGTTCCATGCTGTGTTGCAGCTCGCGCACGTTGCCCGGCCAGGCATATTGCAGCAGTTGGGTCTTTGCTTCGTGCGACAATCCGTTCGTCGGCTTGTGGTACTTGCGGGCATAGCGTTGCAGGAAGTATTCAGCCAGCAGGATGATGTCGTTGCCTCGTTCGCGCAGCGGAGGGATGTGCAGCTCGATGGTGTTGATGCGATAGAGCAGGTCTTGCCGGAAGGCGCTTTCGTCGACCAACCGGTGGATGTCGGTATTGGTGGCGCATATCATTCGCACGTTGATGGGGATGTGCCGGGTGCTGCCCAGCCGGGTGATGTACCGTTTCTCGATGGTGGTGAGCAGCTTGGCTTGCATGGGGAGCGACAGATTGCCTATCTCGTCGAGGAAGAGTGTGCCTCCCGTGGCTGTCTCCATGCGTCCTGCCTTGGGTTTGCGGGCGTCGGTAAACGCGCCCTTCTCGTAGCCGAACAGTTCGCTTTCGAAGAGCGTCTCGGGGATGCTGCCCAGGTCGATGGTGACGAACGGTTTGCCGTAGCGGGGCGAGTTGCGGTAGAGCAGTCGGGCTATCACATCCTTGCCCGTGCCGTTCTCGCCGAGGATAAGGATATTGGCATCGGCATCGCGGAGTTTCTGTACGGTTTCGAAGATGCGCTTCATGCCGGACGATTCGCCGATGACAACCTCTTCGGTGCCGTCGCTCAGCGCCTGCACCTGTTCCTTGAGCCGGTCTACTTCCCGTTGCGACCGGCGCAGCCGGATGCCTGCCGAGAGGGTGGCAAGCAGCTTCTCCTGCTCCCACGGTTTGGAGATGAAGTCGGTGGCTCCCGCCTTGATGGCGCGCACCGCTTTGTCGGTGTCGGAGTATGCCGTCATGAAGACAACCACTGCCTGCGGGTCGATGCGCAGTATCTGTTCCAGCGAGTCGAACCCTTCCTGTCCGCTGACCACATCGCGGCTGAAGTTCATGTCGAGCAGCACAAGGTCGGGCTGAAAGGTGTGCATGAAGTGTTCGATGCGTTCGGGGGTCACTGCCACCTTTATCTTTTCGGCATAGGGTTCGAGCAGGAGGTTCAGGGCAAAGAGCACATCCTTGTTGTCGTCGACTATGAGTATTTTTCCAAGCTGTTCCATATCTGATAGGGGTGTTGTTGATTTAATCTTCGAAGATCACTCCGCCGTCATCCGGTTCCCCGGCGGATGGCTGTGGTTGCTGCTGCTCTGTCTCGTCGGGCAGGTTGAGCAGGGGTTCGTCGAGGGTGTATCCTTTGAAGTCCGGTTCGGCAACCGTGGCGAAGTGTTTGCGGTAGAAGGCGTCATATTCGTCGAAGCTGTACCGGCTGATGAGCTGCTCGTAGTTGGCTTCGGAGATGATAACGGCGCGTATGCCGCTGAGCAGCGCTGCCATCTTTTTGTCGGCATAGAGCCGGTCGAAGTACTGGCGTGCCTCGTCGTAACCGGCAAAGGGGCGGATGTGCAACATGCCGATGCCCCGTTCGTGTACAAGGGAGAGGTCGAAGCTCTTCACCACGAAGGTGGAGAAGTTGTAGCGTGCCACCTCGAACAGCAGTCGGTTCTCGTTGACCCGTCCCGCTTCGTAAGCCAGCATGAAGAGGAAGGGCACGTCGCGTCGGCTGCTGAAGGCACTGTCGGGCAGCAATGCGGTGGCGGCGGAGTCGGCACGGAGCGGGTCGGATGTGTGCAGGTCGGCATTGCGTCGTTCCCAGATGGAGCCGAACAGGTGACTTCCCTTTACCAGCAGTCGTCCCTCCTGCACACCTTTGAGGATGGAGGTCGCCAGTTCGGTCATTTCGTTTGCCGGATAGTGCCGCACCAACTCTTTCAGCAGCGCAAGGAACTGTTGGGTGTTGCCTCCCTGCAGGTGTGTCATGGCATCGAGGAAGATAAACTTGGGGCGATGCTGTCCCATCGGGTAGCGTTCGGCGGAGAGGCGTTCGGCTGCGCGCACGGCTGTCGTGTCGTTCTGCTGAAAGCGGCGGTAGGTGTCGGCGTAGAGCGAATCTTCGCGGTGCTTGCCGTGCACGGCGTTGTCGAAGTAGTCGGGGTCGGCAAGCAGGCGGGCGTAGCGGCTGTCGGGGAACCGCGCAAGGAGCTGTTTCCGGTATGTTTCCGCCTTCATTCCGGGTTGGTTTTTGGGGTGGATTGTACCGAGTCCAGGTACAGTAGACTTTTTTTCAGCGTGCTTTCGGGCGCCTGTTTTTGCATAATAATCTTCAGCCAGCGCTGTCAGAAAGAGGTGGTAATAGACCTCGTCGGTTTGGGCGAAGTCGGGGTAGTCTGTCAGCAGCCGGACGAAGGCAGCTTCGGCACGCGGGAAGTCGTTCATGCGCTCCTTGAAGACGATGCCTGCCTCCAGCAAGGCTTGCGAGAGTTGGGTGTTCGAGGCTTTCATCGCCGCTTCGGTCAGCGGGATTTGTGCCAGGTAGTAGGCGGGATGGTGTTTGTCATTGGCTGTGCTGTCGACGGGAGCGGTCGGCGAAGGTGATGCATCGGGTGTTGCGGGTGAGGCGGCTTCTTCTTCCTTATTATTATAGTCGGTCTCTTCGAAGTCGGCGCTGGATGCGGTCGACTTGTTGCTTCTCCGCCAGTTGTCTTCGAGTTTCCGGTTGCCCCACAGCCTGGCGAAATCGCTCTTTCCCTGTGCCACGGTTGCGGGGTTGTAGAAGTACCAAGCCTGATTGCCTGCGTCGACGGCGGTTTGTGGCGACTGTGTCGCGGGCTGTTGCCGGTCGGGTTGCGGCAGCGAGGGTCTGTTGGCAGCTGCTTCCGCCTCTTCGGCAGCTTTGCGGGCTGCCTCTTCCTGTTCGGTGAGCCGGACGATCAGCCGTTCGATCACCTCCATCCGTTCCGTTTCGGGCATCCGCGCCAGTCGTTGCAGGCTGTCTTGCAGGGCGATGGTGTGCAACGGCGGCACCAGTTCGTCCAGCACTTCCGTGCGTTGGGTGGTCTGTTCGTACAGGCGTTGTTTCTTGCTTATCAGTCCGAGGGCTTCGGTGTAGGCGTTCCGGGCATCGGCATAATTGGCTTGTTGCCAGTAGATGTTACCCAGCGTGAGTTGCAACAGTCCCTTTTCGGCGCCGCCCCGTGTGCTCTTTTGTATGCCGGTTTGGTAGGCACGGACGGCTTGTATGGTATCTCGGGCAGTGAGGTAGACATTGCCCAGGGCGTAGTAGATGCGGTCGAGGTATTCGCGGTTGTTCTCGTCCCGACTCATGCGGAGCAGCTTGGAGGCGATGCGCCGGGTGTCGGCGGCAGGCATCACCTCGGTCTGTCCGATGCGGGCGCTGAGTGCCAGCTCGTAGGGAGGCGCCAGGCGGATGACCTTGCCGTAGGCTTCGTACGCCTGTGCCGGTTCGTTCAGCCATTGGCAGGTCTGCCCCAGCAGGTAGTAGCACCGGGCGCGTTGCAGCTTGTTCTTCTCGTGCCGCGCCGTCCGCTCGAGGTAGGGGAGGGCATCCCGGTACCTTTCGCCGGCAAGCAGCATGTCTGCCATCGACGACGCATACTCGGTGGCGAGCGAAGCGGGCAGCGTGTCGGTGTTGACCCGTTGTAGCACATCCTCGGCATCGTAGTTCCAGCCCAGTCGGGTGTAGCAGCGTGCCAGCCGTATCATGGCTTCGTTGCTGATGAGGGGTTGACTTTCGTAGAGACGGGCAATGTACTTGAAGGTCGAAGCGGCTTCCGTGAAGTTGCCCTGCCGGTATTGCGCGCAGCCCAACAGCATCCATGCGCGGTAGAGAACAGGGTTGAACTCCTGCCGCGTGAGCCACTGCCTGTATTCGGCGGTATAGGCTTGTCCGGGTCGGCGGGCGGGGCGTCGCCGGATGGAGTGCAGGCGAATGGCTTTTTGTGCCTTCTCCACAGCCCGTTGGTAGTCGGCGGCGCCGATAGGCACGGTCGCTTCGTTGCCGATGGGGTCGAGCGGTATCATCTCCGGATAGTTGTCCCGGTTGCCTGCTATCTGTGCCAGCCGTCCGGCTTTGTAGGCTTCGTTGCCGTTGAAGTAGACGTTGTATCGGGTGGTCAGTGCGTGATAGAAACGGCTTCCAGCGGTGTTGCGCCGGGTGGAGCAGGAGGTAACGGCAAGCAGCAGCGCCAGCAGACAGGAGAGGGCGGCGTACCGGTGCCGGAGGGTGACGATGAGTTTGCACAAGCCGTATATCAGGATGGAGAAGAAGATGATGGCTGCCCCGGAAGGCACGTTGAGGTAGTAGGAGAGTGCCAGCCCTCCCAGGCAGCTCACGTAGCCTATGCCGACGGAGAGCAGGATGATGCGGTGGAAGCGGTGCGTAAAGAGATTGGCGGTCATCTGAGGAATGGTGAGCAGCGAGATGACCAATACAATGCCCACCATGCGCAAGCAAGCGACGATGGAGAGTGCGATGAACATCATCATGACATACTCCAGCAGTCGCACGGGGATGCCTTGGGAGCGGGCAAACTCACGGTCGAACGCGATATAGATGATGGGATGCAGATAAAGAGCAAAGAAGCCGGTCAGCACCACCGCCAGCGCTGCCAGCAGTATCAATTCCTGCATGCCGATGGTGAGTATGTTGCCGAAGAGGTAAGCCGACAGGTCGGGTGCATAGCCCGGCGACAGGAAGACGAAGATGATGCCCACCGCCATGCCGAATGTCCAGAACACGGCAATGGCAGAATCTTCGCGCATCTCTTTCCGCTTGCTGAGCCATTCCACGCCGAATGCCGAGAAGACGGCAAAGAGAGCTGCCGAGAGCAGGGGGGAGATGCCGGTATAGAGTCCCAGTCCGATGCCGCCGAACGAGGCATGTGTCAGTCCGCCGCTGATAAAGACCAGTCGCCTCGTGACGATGTAGGTGCCTATCAACCCGCAAACAATGCTGGCAAGCAGGCTGCCGATAAGGGCATGTTGGAAAAACGTATATTGAAGCAGTTCCATCTATGGGGTTGCGGTTGTTAGCGATGAAGGGTGGTCGCTTATCACCAACAGTACCTCGTCCTTCAGGGAGTCGGGCAGGGCTATGCCGCGCAACGTGAGGCTGTGTACCCATCCTTCGACATCGCTCTCCCACATCGTCTCGAACACGTACCTGAAGGTCTCTTCCTGCTGCGGCGTATAGGCATCGGATGCAATGCCGGCAAAGGCGTCCAGCTCTTCGTCGTCGTAATAGAGGATGGCTGTGTCGGGCGTTACCGATGTCAGGTCATGCTCGCATACTTCATGCATGCCGCAACAGATGCTCATAACTCTTTTATCTCAAAACCGGCATGCAGCAGGCAATCCCAGAAGTGGCTGTACGATTTGGTCACCACCATCGGGTCTTCTATGACAACGGAGGGAAACTTCAGGCAGGCAGGGGCGAATGCCATTGCCATGCGGTGGTCTTTGTAGGTTTCGATGACCGGGTGTCGCTGGGCTTTGCATCTTTCGCCCTCCCAGATCAACGCATTGTCGGGACGTATGTACAAGACAAAACCGAGCTTGCGCAGTTCGGTGATCAGGGCTTCGATGCGGTCGGTCTCCTTGATGCGGAGGCTTTGTACGCCCGAGAAGCGGAAGGGTACGTTTTTCAGGCAGCAAGTCACTGCCAGCGTCTGTACCAGATCGGGGATGTCCGACATGTCTTCGTTGAGGAAGAGCGGCAGCAGGTAGTCTTCGTCCTTGATCAGGCGGATTGTCTCGAAACCGTTTACGGATGGGTGGTAGTCTCTGACGGTGTGCACGCCGAGGTATTTGAAGATGTCTACCAGCCGGCTGTCGCCTTGCAGGGATTCACCTTCCGAAGGGTTGTAGTGCAGACCTTGTATGCCCAAGATGATCTCTTCGAAGCGGATGAGCGATACCACTTCGTACCAATAGGATGCCGATGACCAGTCGCCTTCAACGGGGTAGTCGATGATGTTTTTGTACGCTCCCGGCGCTACGGTGATGGTACGGTCGTCGTCCCAGCCGACTTGGGCATTGAAGTCCCGCATCAGTTTGACGGTCATTTCGATGTAAGGACGCGACAGCACATTGCCGGTCAGGTGTATCTTGAGACCTTGCCTGAGCTTCGGGGCAATCATCAGCAGCGCGGAGATGTATTGGGAGCTGATGTTGCCGGTCAGCTTTACCTCGTTGCCGGTCAGCTCGCCGCCTGTGATGCGCAGAGGCGGGAAGCCCTCTTTCTCCACATATTCTATTTGGGCGCCTAATTTGCGAAGGGCATCGACCAGTGTGCCGATGGGACGTTGCCGCATGCGTTCACTGCCGGTAAGGATGCGTGTGCCGGGGGTTATGCTCAGGTAGGCGGTCAGGAAGCGCATGGCTGTTCCTGCGGCGCCAATGTCAATGACTTGCTTGTTACGGGGAGCTTTCAGGGCTTTGCTCAATACCTCGACGTCATCGCAGAAATCCCATTCGTCGAGTAGATCCTTTTTGGCTACTCCTGCCAGCGCTCTGATGATAATCAAACGGTTACTGATGCTTTTGGAGGCAGGCAGGTTGATTATCGGCGTATCCCGACCGATTCTTTTAGGAGCTGTTATCGTATATTGCATCTTTATTCCCTTCTTCTTTAAATTCTCGGATATAAAATAGGCTGCAAATGTAGGTATTTGCTGTATACAAGCCAAAAGTTTTCTACTTCTGTCTCAATTTAGTTGTTCCTGCGGAAACAGATACCGAATGGTTTATCGACTCTTTCATAAGAAAATATTGAGCAATTAGTTGATTTATCCGACTAATAAAGTACATTTGCGACAGCAATCCGGTGGGCAATCTACGTGATGGAACAAGAAAACGCGTTAGTCCGAAAACCCGGTTGCAATGTTTTGTTCTGTAAGTATGACAGAAAGCCCCAACGTGCGGCTCGCTGCGCTCGCTCTGCGTTGGGCAAATTCATAACAACGGTGGATTCCGAAAAGCCGGAAAATAGAGTAGGAGAAACGAGTGTCTGGTGTCAGACACGAAAATCTCGATAAGATGAAATATTTCACTTTGCAGGAATGTGCACATTCCGATATGGCGGCAAAGAGAGGCATAGACAATACGCCGTCTCAGGAACACATGGATCACATTGTGGAGAGCGTGGACAGATTGTTGGATCCCTTGCGCGAGGCATGGGGAGCATATTGCAAGAATGCCAATCTGGGCACAGCGGGCATTATGATCTCGTCAGGCTATTGTGGTCCGAAACTCAATGCTGTGGTCGGTGGTCCGAA
>JAISGR010000038.1 GCA_031262995.1 Prevotellaceae bacterium
TCCATGTTGATGCTGTTGTCGGGGTTCATGTACCAGGCAGCTTGCTGGATCAGTCCGTCTTGCGTCGTCCACGTCAGTTCGCGGGGAATGATCTCCTTGTAGATGCCGTTGGCGATGCGGCGGGGCTTGTCGAGGGTAATCAGTCCCAAGTCGACAACGTACTGCACATCGTCTTGCGGCATCAGGCTCTCGTCGGCATCAGTGTCGCCGGCAAGCATGGGGGCGATGACGCGGCGCACCCGCTCCTCGCGCAGCTTGTCGATGAGGATGTCGATGTGCGTATCGCGGCGGTAGATGATGTTCTCCTGTGCGCGGTACATCATCTCGGGGGTGATGCGGATGGAGCGGTCGCGGTTCTCGACCATCTTGTTCGTCACTTCGTAACCCAGCGCATTGACCAACCACGGTTGCCCTTCGGTGGCTTCCCATATCAGGGGGAAGCAGGCTTCGTCGAACACCTGTCCGGTGGCTTCGGTGTGCTGCATGTAGAGTTCGTGAATCTCCGCTTTGGAGAAGTTACCCAGCCGGAGTGATTCCGCCTTGATGTTGAATGCCGAGCCGCCGGTGATGATGTCCTGATTGGAGAGCACGATGCGGTAGTCACGCACATCCCGCACGCCGCAGAGAATGATGGATTGAGGAAAGGCGGCAGGACGTTTGTCGTAGCCGCTGCGTATCTGGCGCAGCACGCTGACTAATGAATCTCCTACCAGTGCATCAATCTCGTCGATAAAGAGCACCAACGGGCGGTCGAGTGTCGTGCACAGCCTCTCCAAATAGCCGGTAAGCAGATGGGAAACAGGTTCTTTTTCCAGAGAGGTTTGGAAAAGCCGGTCGGATGCGTCTTCGTCTATGAGCCATTTCACCTCGCTACGGATGGCAGCGGCTACGCCCTCTAACACTTCTTTTACATGATTGCGTAGCCCTTGTCCCCCTTCTACATTGGCATACACGGCATAATAGCGTCCTTGCTTGTTCAAGTAGTCGCGCAGCGCCAACATGCACGAGGTCTTGCCGGTCTGCCGTGGGGCGTGGAGTACGAAGTACTTTCGATACTCAATCAATGCTTCTATCTCGGGGAGATTGAAGCGCATCAGCGGGTCTACATTATAATGTATATCAGGTTGTATGGGACCCGCCGTATTAAAGATTTTGGGTACTGTTGTCATCTCTTTTGCTTTATGGGTTGTACTAAACGCCACAAAGATAGATACTTTTCCCGCTCATCTCTTTGTCAGCTAAAATATAATCCATTCCTTTGCACACTATTAACAACTACTGTCGATTAAAAGCAAGATTATTATGTGTGATAACAGTGAAATAAAGCAAGGAATGTTTGGCAGAATGAACTATTCTGTTAAACACACACACACACACACACACACACACACACACACACACACACACACACACACACACACACACAAGCAGACATAATCCCTCTTCTTGTTCCCGCGCGTAATATAACTCCAAACATCTCAGAAACAATAAGTAGTTCACAATTTTTGTTGGAACGCGACGCATCGCGCTCTTGCCTGATTGTGTCCTTATCCTCCATTTTATCAACCCTTATAAACTAAGCAGTATGAAACGATTTTTCTTTTTCGCAAGCATGAGCCTTGCCCTCGTTTTGCTCGCAGGATGCGGCAAAGACGACCCCAACGGTGAAAACAATGGTGAGAACAAAGACGACACCACTACCATCACCATCGACGACAATCAGAAGCAGCAGGATGTGTATGCCGACATCACTTCGGACGGTGTCTCATTTACGACCACAGGCGCTTGGACATCGGTGATTACCGAGAAAGGCGCTACCCGTGCCGAGCCTCCTACATGGATCACCATCTCGCCCGACCACGGCGATGCGGCAGGCAACTACACCATCAACATCACACTCGAAACCAACCTGACGGGCGCCGACCGCACGGCGATTATCACCATTGTGTGCGGCGATAGCCACATCGAAATCTCTGTTACGCAGAAAGCGATCGATGCGAAAGGCAATGTACCTACGCCGAAGAAGTATCTGGTGACATCAATAGAAACAGATAGAGGGGGAAGCCTCAGTTTTGAATACGATGGGCAGAACCGATTAATCAAATCGACAGCAACGGGTTGGTTCGAAGATTATGACGGCGGTTCGTTCAGTTATGCCGATAAAACCATTACCGTCGATGAAGTTAATGAGTATGGAGATATGGTCGATCATTTTTCACACACATATACACTTGGAGATGACGGCTATATCATAAGCGGAGTGGATAATTATAACGACGATGATGATATTGAGACACTCACATACAAGGATGGTTATTGGGCTTCTTATGAAGACAAGAACAGCGATGGCTCTACAGATGCGACATGCACCACAGAATGGACAGGTGGTAATCTGACTAAAATCACATCTACTATCCGCATGGAATCTGAGGGATATGCCGTGCTCAATTACGATAACTCCGAATGGGTGAATAATGCGGCTATCAATATGGACTTGAACTGGTTGTTGGCAACATCGGAGCAAGTCAACTGCGCGTCTTTGACCGGATGCACCTATCTCTTGAAAGCCTTGGATTATACAGGCAAGCGCAGCAAGCTCTATGTGACGAGAGAAAATAGCACCGAGTATAGTTTCAACTATGACGAAAATGGGCTTCCTGTGCAAGTGAGTGCCGTATACGGTTCGGGGAAGGTGGACGTTTATACCATTACATATAAGGAGGTATCGGCTCCGCAACAATAACAAGCAACCATTATCATAGAACTAAGCAGTATGAAACGATTTTTCTCTTTCGCAAGCATGAGCCTTGCCCTCGTTTTGCTCGCAGGATGCGGCAAAGACGACCCCAACGGTGAAAACAATAGTGAGAACAAAGACGACACCACAACCATCACCATCGACGACAATCAGAAGCAGCAGGATGTGTATGCCGACATCACTTCGGACGGCGTCTCATTTACGACCACAGGCGCTTGGACATCGGTGATTACCGAGAAAGGCGCTACCCGTGCCGAGCCTCCTACATGGATCACCATCTCGCCTGACCACGGCGATGCGGCAGGCAACTACACCATCAGCATCACACTCGAGACCAACCTGACGGGCGCTGACCGTACAGCAGTTATCACCATTGTGTGCGGGGATAGTCGCATCGAAATCTCTGTTACGCAAAAGGGAAAGACAGAGAGCGGGGAGCTGCCGAAAGTGTGCTATTTGGTGACGGCAATAGAATCGGCAGAAAAGATTGTTGGGAATGACTTTACGGCAGAATCCTACTATTTTGAGTATGATACACAAAATCGATTGCTGAAGTCGATAGAAGTAACTCGTGATATTGATAATGAAAAAGCTGCCGAACCGGAGGATATCGGTTTCAATTACAAAATCGGAATCTACAGCTATGCAGGCAACACGATTACAGTCACTGAAAAAGACAGCGTCGTAACATATTCGGGAGAGACCACTTATGTCGATATTGATGAACCGGAGCTGTTTACATTAGGAGCAGATGGTTATGTGATAGCTGACGATGGGAACAATCCTCTGACTTACGATAATGGTTATTTGGTTGCTGAGGGGTTACGGACAGCCACATGGACAGATGGGAACCTGACCAATCTCGGAGGAGGTGGAGTAGAACCAACAGAGATTTCTTATAACTCCGACTGGGTAAACAATTCCGATATTCTGACGGATTTAAACTGGATAATAGGACAATCAGAGTGGCTATGGGGATTTGGTCTTGGCGACGTGGAACGCTACCTGAAAGCAATGGGCTATGTAGGTAAACGCAGCAAGAATTATATGAGCCATGAATATGTAGAGGGTACTTGGTATAATTACGATTATGACTATGTCTTCAAATACACGGATGATACTGGTCTGCCCAAACAAGTAGACGTTACATACAGAGAAGAGGGTGCCGCAGCTAAGACTGCTGTTTATACCATTACCTATAAGGCAGTCTCGGTTCTGCCATAATAACAACAAGAAGATTCCCCCGATACGGCATTGCGTATTGCCGTATCGGGGGAATCTGTCTACTTACGGGCTTCGTGCCGCCTGACTGCTACTCCCGCACCGTCTTCGTCTCGGAAGACGCATCGTCTCCGCCTCGAAAGACGGATCGTCTTCGCCTCGGAAGACGAACCGTCTTCAGCAAAACTGTGGGTGCGTTTACCGAATTATCGGCAAAAAGAGAGGACAATCAGTCGATGAGGTTAATTCGCACTACCAGGTTGTCTGTGGTTAGTGTGAATTTGGCTTTTTCGTAACTCGGAGCGCCCACATAGCCTTTTGCGTTGTTGCTGAAACCATAAGCTTCTGAAGGGATGCCAAAAACGCCGGTGTCCAATTTGTTGTTATCATTTGCATCGTGATAAACAGAAATGGCATACTCGCCTTCCGGCAATTCGACTGAAAATTCCAAACTTGTATCTATTACTTCGGCAGCATATCCTTTAAATGTTTTTTTCATAAAGGTTGCGTCCGAATTGTAGATACCTATCATTAGCTTTCCTTTGTTTTCTTTGAAGCCATTCACAACAATCGTCAATGTCTTCGCTGTGGAAGTTGCCGTAAAGGATAAAAACAGCCATAGACTTAGAAAAAATAAGAATCGTTTCATGATGATTTTAATTGATTAATGCCTCCACCATATACGGTGGATGGGGTTGTGTGAGAAAGTGACGAAATCGGGAAAAAGCGGAAGTACCTCCCGGTGCTTCCGCTTACAAACTTAAAACAACCAACAAAAGAAATGGTGTTGCCCGCGCAGGGGCGCCGGCAGGTCACCACTTATTTCATGCCATTCCTTTGTCAGGACGATGCGTGATTATCGGATAAACAATAGCTCACGATACTTGGGCAGCGTCCACATCTCGTTGTCGACGATGAGTTCGAGCTTGTCGATGTGGTAGCGAATCTCTTCCATCATCGGCACGATGGTGTCGTGGTAGGCGATGGCTTTCTCGCGTTCGCACTCGATGATGTTTGCCTTCTTGCGTGCTTCGATCATGGTGTCGACGTGCTCTTTGATGTAGCCGGTGCGGTCGGCAATCTCCTCGATGAGTTCGAGGTTCTTGGCGGAGAGCTTGGCTGCCTTCTCGGCGGGGAAGAGGTCTCTCATCTTGTAGACATTGTCCACCAGGTCGGTCTGGTACTGGGTGGCGACGGGCACGATGTGGTTCATCGCGAGGTCGCCCAGTACGCGGGCTTCGATTTGGATCTTCTTGGTGTACATCTCCCACTTCACTTCGTTGCGGGCATGCAGTTCGACCTCGGTCATGATGCCGGTTGCTTCGAACATGGCGATGCTTTCGGGCTTGAGGTAGTTGTCGAAGATGACGGGCACGCTGGTTTCGCAATCCAAGCCGCGCTTTTGCGCTTCGGCTTTCCATTCGTCGCTGTAGCCGTTGCCGTCGAAGTGGATGGGCTTGCTCATCTTGATGTACTTGCGTACCACGCGCAGGATGGCGGCATACTTCTCTACGCCTTGCTCAATCAGCCCGTCTACCTCTTGGCGGAACAGGCAGAGCTGTTCGGCTACGGCGGCGTTGAGGGCAATCATGGCGCTGGCGCAGTTGGCTTCCGACCCTACGGCGCGGAACTCGAAGCGGTTGCCGGTGAAGGCGAACGGGCTGGTGCGGTTGCGGTCGGTGTTGTCTATCATCAGTTCGGGGATCTGCGGGATGTCGAGCTTCAAGCCGTGCTTGCCTTTGATGCTGACCAGGTCGTCGGTATCGCTGGCTTCGATCTTGTCGAGCACGGCAGAGAGTTGCTTGCCGAGGAACGACGAGATGATGGCGGGCGGCGCTTCGTTGGCGCCCAGTCGGTGGGCGTTGGTGGCGCTGGAGATGGAGGCTTTGATCAGTCCGTTGTGCTTGTACACACCCATGAGGGTATTCACCACGAAGGTGATGAAGCGCAGGTTCTCTTCGGGCGTCTTGCCGGGACTCATCAGTCCGATGCCGGTGTCGGTGCCGAGCGACCAGTTGTTGTGCTTGCCCGAGCCGTTGATGCCTTTGAACGGTTTCTCGTGCAGCAGCAGGCGGAAGCCGTGGCGGCGGGCAATCTTGCGCATCAAGCCCATGACGAGCATGTTGTGGTCGACGGCGAGGTTGCACTCTTCGTACACCGGAGCCAGCTCGAACTGGTTGGGAGCCACCTCGTTGTGGCGGGTCTTCACGGGCACGCCCAGCTTGAGCGATTCGATCTCCAAATCCTTCATGAACTGTGCCACGCGGGTGGGGATGGCGCCGAAGTAGTGGTCTTCGAGCTGCTGGTTCTTGGCGCTGTCGTGTCCCATCAGGGTGCGACCGGTCATCAGCAGGTCGGGACGGGCGGCATACAAGCCTTCGTCGACGAGGAAGTACTCCTGCTCCCAGCCCAGGAAGGCAACGACCTTCTTGACGTCGGGGTTGAAGTAGTGGCACACGGATACGGCAGCTTTGTCGACAGCGCGCAACGCCTTGAGCAGCGGCGCCTTGTAGTCGAGCGCTTCGCCCGTGTAGGAGATGAAGATGGTGGGGATGCAGAGCGTGTCGTCGATGATGAACGCGGGCGACGAGGGATCCCAAGCCGAATAGCCGCGTGCCTCGAACGTGTTGCGGATGCCGCCGCTGGGGAAGCTCGACGCATCGGGTTCCTGCTGGGCAAGCAGCTTGCCGGTGAACTCTTCCATCACGCCGCCTTTGCCGTCGTGCTCGATGAAGGAGTCGTGCTTCTCGGCAGTGCCTTCGGTCAACGGGTGGAACCAGTGGGTGTAGTGGGTGGCGCCCATCTCAATCGCCCACTTCTTCATGCCGGCGGCTACTTCGTCGGCAATGGCGCGGTCGAGGGTGGCGCCGTTGTCAATCACATCCACCAGCTGGGCGTACACCTTGCTGGAGAGGTAACGGAACATCTTGTCCCGGTTGAATACATACTTGGCATAGTACTCCGAGGGGCGTTCTGCCGGTACGGGCACATCGACGGGACGTTTCTTGAACGCCGTCTCTACTACTCTGAATCTTAATTTGGACATAATACTTTAATTTGTTTGTTGGTTTATAATGTTCATTCGTTGATGCTCATTCGTTTTTAGTTATACGCCGATTCGCCATGTTCGTAGATGTCGAGTCCTTCTTCTTCTATCCGATGGTCGGCGCGGATGCCTACCAGTGCGTTGACCACCTTAAACAGGATAAAGGTCATTACGCCGCTGAAGAGGATGCTGACTACCGTAGCCACGGTTTGTACCCACAGCTGGTTCCAGTTTCCGTAGAGCGCACCCGTTACGTTGGGGTCACCGCTCACCGCTTCGGTGGCAAAGACGCCTGTCAGGATGGAGCCTACGATACCGCCGATGCCGTGCACGCCGAAAGCGTCGAGCGAATCGTCGTATTTCAGCTTGGCCTTCACGAACGCCACCATCCAGAAGCATATCATCGATGAGATGGCTCCGATGCAGAAGGCTCCCAGTACGCCTACCGTTCCGGCTGCGGGGGTGATGGCAACCAGACCTGCCACCGCTCCGGTGCATACGCCCACGGTGGTGGGTTTCTTGTTGTGCAGCCAGTCGATGAGCATCCATACCATGGCGGCGGTACAGGTGGAGAGGTGCGTCACGAGGAAGGCGTTGGCAGCCAGTCCGTCGGCAGCCAGTCCGCTACCGGCATTGAAGCCGAACCATCCCAACCAGAGGAAAGCAGCGCCCATGAACACGTAGGGGATGTTGTGCGGGGTGATGGGCAGTCCTATCTTATAATCTTCGCGCTTGCCCAGCATAATCGCCATGACCAACGCCGAGATGCCGGCATTGATGTGTACCACCGTTCCTCCGGCAAAGTCGATGGCGTGCATCTCTTGCAGGAAGCCGCCTCCCCATACCCAGTGTGCGGAAGGCAGGTAGACCACAATCACCCACAGCACCGTGAAGAGCAGGTAGCCCGAGAACTTGATGCGCTCGGCAAAGGCGCCCAGAATCAGCGCGGGTGTGATGACGGCAAACATACATTGGAAGAGCACGAAGATAATCTCGGGGATACCCTGGGGGAGCAGGCTGTCCACCGTTACGCCCTCGAGCATTACTTTGTCGAAGCCGCCGATGATAAATCCCAGCGGGTTGCCCGATTCCATGAACGAGGTGCCGAACACCCAGCTGTAACCGAAGGCTATCCATATCAGAGAGGCTGCGCCTACGCACAGCAGGCATTGCATGATGATGCTCAATACGTTCTTTTGGCGTACCAATCCGCCGTAGAAGAGTGCAAGTCCGGGTATGGTCATCAATAAAACCAGCATGGTGGCAACAATCATCCACGCAGTGTTGCCGCTATCTAAAATTAATTCCATCATTGTTTCGTTGTTTTGTTAATTGGGTTTTGTAGTTCTTTTATTGCTCATTCTCTGCATTGTAGAGTGCGATGTCTCCGCTCTCGCCGGTGCGTATGCGGATGGCATTCTCGATGGGGATCACAAAGATGCGTCCGTCGCCGATCTCGCCCGTTCGGGCGGCGTTCATGATGGCTTTGACGGCTTTTTCAACGTTCTTTTCGCGCACCACCAGTGAGATGAGGATGCGTTCGATGCTGCTGGTGTCGTACACCACGCCGCGGTAGATGCGTCCCTGTCGGGCTTTTCCGTTGCCTCGCACGTTGTAGTACGAGAACCATTCAATGTCAGCTTCGAGCAGTGCATTCTTCACTTGTTCGAACTTTGTTTTGCGAATAATTGCTTCAATCTTCTTCATAAAATGTAGTTGTTGTATTTGGAAAAAACTTGTTAGTTGTACTTGATTTGTGGTTCATATCGTCACACTATGAGGTTTTGTGGTTTTAAAAACTGATGCCTACCGCGAAGTACGCCCGGTTGGCATCGGGGTTGAACGTAACCTGTCCGGAGAGGGGCAGCGAGAAGGTATTGGTTATCGGCACCTCTTTGGCTACCGACAGGGTGATGTTTGTCAGGTTGAATCCATCGGAGTACATGCCTTCCCACGGGGTGAAGCCTACCTCTGCCGCCCAAGCCAGTCCGCCCAGCTTGAAGGGGGCGCTCATGCCCACGTAGGTGGAGTAGGAGCGACCGCCGTCGGCTTTGTAGTAATCGCTGCCGGCGAAGTTGGTGTTCCAGCTCAGGGCAAGCACGCCGAAGTCGTAGCCTACGGTTGCCTCGAACACGTGCGCCGTGCTGTGACAGTCATACTCGAAGTATTTCACCGCATCGCCCGATTGGAAGAAGTAGTAATCGGTCACTGCCAGGCTGAGTCCGCCGGTGGTATATCCCAGCGTGAAGTCGACCTCCTTAGTGTCCGTACTCTCCAGCCCGACATTTCCCCATGCCGAAAGCGACAGTCCTTTGTAGCCCAGCGTCACGGATGGCTGGATGCTCACGCCACCGCAGTCGATGCCGCGCCATAAATAGTTGCTCACGATGTCGGCGCCTACCGATGCCTCCACGCTCTCTTGTGCCTTTGCGGTGAAAGGCATTGCTACCGATAACAGCACTGCGGCTATTATCCCTCTTGTTACACTTGTTGTTCTCATACTGCTTTTTACCTTAAAATGAATAATAAATGAAAAACACACGCGCGGATGATCAGTCCGCAAGACAAATATAGTGTAGCGCTAAAACTATCAATAGCCACTCTCTTTGGTTTATTTCAACCACTCTTTTATCCGCTTCATTGCTTCCATGCACGCTTCGTGCGTGCCGAAGGCGGTCAGTCTGAGGTATCCTTCGCCGCTGGGACCGAATCCGGCGCCGGGTGTTCCCACCACGCCCACTTCGTGCAGCAGTCGGTCGAAGAACTGCCAGGAGCTTACGCCCTGCGGCGTTTGCAGCCAGATGTAGGGGGAGTTCACTGCGCCGTACACCTTCAGTCCGGCGGCTTCGAGTCCCTGCTTCATGGTGCGGGCGTTGTTCTTATAGTAGTCAATGGTTTGGCGTACCTGCTTCTTGCCCTCCTCGGAGTAGACGGCTTCGGCTCCCCGTTGGGTGATGTAGCTGGCGCCGTTGAACTTGGTGCACTGGCGGCGGTTCCACAAGGCGTTCAGTGCGATGCGTTTGCCGCCCGGCGCCGCGGCGGTCACCTCTTTCGGTACCACGGTATATCCGCATCGCACGCCGGTGAATCCTGCCGTCTTCGAGAAGCTGCGGAACTCGATGGCGCATTGGCGGGCGCCTGCTATCTCGTAGATGGAGTGGGGGACATCCTGCTCTTCGATGAAGGCTTCGTAGGCGGCATCAAAGAGTATCAGTGCGTCGTTCTCCAGCGCGTAATCCACCCACACTTTGAGTTGCGCCTTGGTCAGCGTGGTACCGGTGGGGTTGTTGGGGTAGCACAGGTATATCATGTCGACGCGCTGCTCGGGCAGTTGGGGAACGAAGTTGTTCGCGGCGGTGCAGGGCAGATAGACCAAGTTTGTCCAACGTCCGTCGGCGCCCAGTTCTCCGGCGCGTCCGCCCATGACATTGCTGTCGATGTAGACCGGATAGACCGGGTCGGTTACGGCGACGATGTTGTTGCGGTGCAGGATGTCGCCGATGTTACCGGTGTCGCTCTTGGCTCCGTCGCTCACAAACACTTCGTCGGGCGAGAGCTGCACGCCGCGCGGCAGGAAGTCGTTCGTCACAATGGCTTCGGTCAGGAACCGGTAGCCCTGCTCGGGACCGTATCCGTGAAAGGTTTGGGTGTCGGTCAGGTCGTTCACCGCGCGGTGCATCGCTTCGATACAAGCGGGCGCCAGCGGACGGGTCACGTCGCCTATCCCCAGTCGGATGATGCTGCTGTCGGGGTTTGCTTCTTTGAATGCGTTCACTTTTTTGGCTATGTCCGAGAAGAGATAGCTTCCGGGCAGCTTCAAAAAGTTTTCGTTTGCTGTTATCATCTTCAATGTGTACTTGCTGATTCTTACTCCGTTTCAATCTCTCCTTCGAACACCGTGGTGGCTCCTCCGGTCATCATGATGTGGGTGGTTCGTTCGTCCCATTCGATGTGGAGCGTGCCTCCGTCCATGATGATTTCCGATGTGCGTCCGTTTCGTCCGGTCAGTGCGGCGGCTACGGCGGTGGCGCAGGCGCCTGTTCCGCAAGCTTGGGTGATGCCCGACCCGCGTTCCCAGACGCGCATCCGTATCTTTTTGTCGGGCAAGACCTGTGCAAACTCCACGTTGATGCGTCCCGGGGCGAAGAGCGGGTGGTTCTCTATCTTCGGACCGATAACAGGCAGGTCTACCTTCTCTATATCGTTTACGAATATGACGAAGTGGGGGTTGCCTATTGAGATGCGCATGCCTACCAGCAGGTTGCCCGATATTTCGAGGCTTTGCGGTTTCATGCCCGAGGGTGTACCCATGTCGACGGTCACAGTGTCTACTTTTTCGCCTTTGAGGTGTAGTTTCAGCACTTTGATGCCCGACGGGGTTTCGAGGGTGATGTCCGTTTTTTGCGTCAATCCCTTTTCATAGAGATATTTTCCGATGCACCGGCTGGCGTTTCCGCACATTTTGGCTTCCGAGCCGTCGGCGTTGAAGATGCGCATGCTGAAGTCGGCTTTGTCGGAGGCGCCAATCAGCACCAGCCCGTCGCTGCCTATTCCCGTATGCGGAGCGCTCCAGGCGACAGCCAGTTTTTCCGGCTCTTCGATGGGGTACTTGGCGGTGTCTACGTAGATGTAGTCGTTGCCCGCTCCGTGCATCTTGGTGAATCTAATTGCTTTTGTCATTTTGTCTGGTTGTTAATAGATTTGGTAACGTTTTGCTTTAAATTCGCTGCAAAGATATGTCCTTTTGAAATACAAAACAAATATTTGCTATCTTTTTTATTATTTATTTCGCATTTCACCTTACAACTTGTCGCAAAGGTATGTAAAACCGTTATCAAATGGATAGTGGGGGATAGGTTATTTTTGTTTGTTGTTTCTCTGTTCCCTCTTTTGCTGACAGATTGTACGTTGACCTGTCGAATAACGTGCGTTTGACCTAAGTCACGGGCTGAAGGAGATCGACGCTACTACTGTCTCGCTACCTTGATATGGCTATATCACGGGTCTTGATATGACAATATCACGGTGTTTGATATGACTATATCACAGTGTTTGATATGACTATATCACGGTGTTTGATATGACTATATCACGGTGTTTGATATGACTATATCACAGTGCTTGATATGACTATATCACAGTGCTTGATATGACTATATCACAGTGCTTGATATGACTATATCACAGTGTTTGATATGACTATATCACGGTGCTTGATATGACTATATCACGATGCTTGATATGACTATATCAAAGCCATTCACTAAGGTGGTGGCGCACTTACGCTACGGAAGAGGTAGATGGTCGGCATTAGAGGTACATGGTCGGGCATTGCTCTTTCTTACATCGGACTCATGTCTCATTGAGCCGGAAGCGTTCTCTCATTGAGCCGGAAGCGTTCTCCCATTGAGCCGGAAGCGTTCTCTCATTGGCACGGAGGCACCAACAGGATGATCGACCGGTTGGCGTGCATAAAAAAAGGGCAGCCTCTCACGGGGCTACCCTTTTTGTTATAGTAATTTATAGAGGAATAGAGATAATCCGATAATTGGTAGGATTTACTGTTTAGTTACCGTCATCGTATTGGGATTGGTCGACAAGTCGAGCGTAAGGGTATAGGTACCTGCCTCTGCTACTTGCATGTTCTGTCCGTTATGATATACAGGTATCGCTGTTCCCATACTTACCACACCGGCAGCATCGCCGCCCATGCCACGATTCACATCCCATCCGCCATTGAAGCGAATTTTGAATCCGTCGCCCAATGCAGGAAGCTCTTGTGTCAGCGTCCATACGTTGGTTGTGGCATCGTAAGTAAAGTCGGCATCACCACCCCAACCGTTGAAAGCGCCAATCAGCCCCACTTGGGTGAGTTGCAGCATCTCGAAGGTGCCTTGTGTCATGTCTACCTTTATATAATAGTATCCGCTGGGCACTTTGATATTGTCAGACACGCCATACGTTCCTGTTCCGGCACCGTTCTCCAAAGTGATGGTTCCGCCGAAGTCGTCTTTCCATTCCGGAACGGGAGCGAACTTCCACTCGCAATCCGCGCCGTCGGTAGTTACCAGATTCACGCCCCCTTCGTAGAGACCTTCGCCATTGCCTTCGAGCGTGGGAGCCGAGGCAGGATTCCATCCCTGGTGCGAACCGGGCAGGTACAATCGTTCGGGATAGGCTGTACTCAGTATCTTCACCGTGTACGGATGCTTGTTTACGTCGAGCACAAGCTTATATTCGCCGTCTGCCTTGTCGAAAGTGAAGT
>JAISGR010000042.1 GCA_031262995.1 Prevotellaceae bacterium
GCAGGCTATCAGTTCCGGCGGGGAGACGAGATGAAAGTCAACGGTTCCGGACGGGGAGCCGGATTCTCGGGCGGCGCCGGCATCTGCCTGAAGCGTGTCAAGTTGGGTTTGTCGTACGCCAAGTATCACGTAAGCGCCTCTTCGCTGATGATGAATCTGTCGTACACGCTGTAAAATACCATATATAAGATATGAAGCTGTGTCAAAAGTCGGAGTAGGGTCATATACCTAGGGTAGTATAGGGTCGATATAAGGTGTAGATCAATGACGTTTATATACATAACATAATTATTTAAAAGGATGCAATGGCATCCACCCCTTCCAATGAAAAAGATAACAATAGCAATCGACGGCTTTTCCTCGTGCGGGAAGAGCACTATGGCAAAAGAGTTGGCACACTCGGTGGGCTACATTTATATTGACAGCGGCGCCATGTATCGGGCTGTCACACTGTACTGCATCGAATCGGGCATATTGCAGGGCGAGACAGTCAATACCGAGCGACTTCGTCGGGAGATCGGCACGCTCCGGGTCTGCTTTCATTTCAATCCGACGACCCATCATCCCGATGTATGGCTGAACGGAATCAATGTTGAAGAGAAGATACGCACCATGGACGTTTCGTCGCGGGTCAGCCAGATTGCCGCGCTCGATTTTGTGCGTGCAGCAATGGTTGCACAACAGCAAGCCATGGGACAAGAGAAAGGTCTGGTGATGGACGGTCGCGACATCGGGACTATCGTCTTTCCCGATGCCGAGTTGAAGATATTTGTGACCGCCACCCCCGAGGTGCGCGCCCGGCGTCGCTACGACGAACTGACGGCAAAAGGTCAGGCGGTCAGCTTCGACGAGATACTCGCCAACGTGAAAGAGCGTGACTATATCGACCAGCACCGGGCTGTCGGTCCGCTCCGCCAGGCAGCCGATGCCATTCTGCTGGACAACACCCTGCTGAGTGTCGACCAACAGCGTCAATGGCTGATAGCGCAGTTTAAACGGGTGACCGACACCGAATAGTCATCGCGGAGCACAATCGCAATAATCATCAAACAGCATCATGTCATGGTGAAAGTAGAGATAGACAAGGAATCGGGGTTCTGCTTCGGTGTGGTAACTGCCATAGACAAAGCCGAGGAGGAGCTGGCGAAAGGCGGAATGCTCTATTGTCTGGGCGACATTGTACACAACAGTCGCGAGGTGGAACGCCTGCAAGCGATGGGGCTAATCACCATCAACCACGAAGAGTTTGCACACCTGCACCACGCCAAAGTACTGCTGCGTGCCCACGGTGAGCCGCCCGAGACATACGAGACCGCCCGCCGCAACCACATCGAGATCATTGATGCCACCTGTCCGGTCGTGTTGCGTCTGCAAAAGAAAATCAAGCAGGAACATGCTTTGACACCCGACGATGCTGCGAAGCAGATCGTTATCTACGGCAAGAACGGCCATGCCGAAGTATTGGGTTTGGTGGGGCAAACCGGCGGACAAGCCATTGTGATAGAGAAGCCGGAAGAAGTGACCAAGCTCGATTTCACCCGGAGCATCCGCCTCTATTCGCAAACCACCAAATCGCTGGACGAGTTTCGGGGCATTGTGGAATACATCAAGGCGCACATTGCTCCCGACGTTACTTTTGAGTACCACGACACCATCTGCCGGCAAGTAGCCAACCGCATTCCCAACATCCGGCAATTTGCCGCTTCGCACGACCTGATATTCTTCGTCAGCGGGAAGAAGAGTTCAAACGGGAAGATTCTATTCAACGAGTGCCAATCGGTCAATCCCAATGCTTATCTCATAGAGAGTGCCGACGAAATAGAAACGTCGCTCTTATCCGGAGCGACGTCTATAGGAATCTGTGGTGCCACCTCTACCCCCAAATGGTTGATGGAGGAGGTGCGCGACACCATTATATATTTCATTCGGATAGGTGCAGACGCTTCATGATAAGCTTGATGACCAGAATGATACGATCCTTTCTGTCGCCTTCCATATCATGCTTTATCTGCTCGACTTCCTGCTCGCTGAACGGATGTTCAAAGAGGCTGTTATAGTGGGCAAACTGTGCAAAATCTCCTTCGATCAGGCTGACAACTGCCAGCCGTTCCTTCACAAACTCGTAGTTTATGTCTTCTTCAGCCACCTTGCGGAAAGCCATGCCCGCACTCTCCACATCTCCTATCTCCATGAAGTTGGTACCGACATCGTACCATGTTGTGATGTTAGGCGAGACAGCCAACGCATTTGCCCAAAGCTTCAATCCTTTGTCGGGTTTCCCCTGCGCAAAGCAGACACGTCCCTCTATCAGGTATGCATCCGCTTCCGTGTCATTCAATGAGAGGGCTTTCCGACAGTAGCGGTATGCCTGCTTCAGATCTCCCTTATTCAAACAGCACTTGGCAGCCTGTGTGTAGAGCGTGGCGCGGGCATAAATATCGCCGTCGCATGTTTCACTCTCGCGGATAGCTTCTTTCATGTACTTCAGCGCGATGTCCCAATCGACATTGGACATGGCAATCAATCCCTGATAAGCGGCCACATTCTCGGGAGGAAGCGCATCCCGCTTGACAGCCTGTATGTAGTTCTCCAACGCAGCATCCGCATTCCCCAACTGGTGATAGGCATTTCCACGCATGGCATAAGCATCGCCATATTCATCGTCGCCTATCAGGGCATAATTGCAGGCATCGATTGCCTGTTCAAAATTATTCTCCTGATAATAGCAACGTGCCAGTCCGTACCAGTAGGAGGGCACGTAAGGGTCTCTGTCTATCAGTTTGTTGTAGTATCCGGCAGCCTCTTCATAATCGCCCATCTCATAGCTGGCATCCGCCATCGCGGAGAGGAAAGGCTCTTCATCCCCGTATTGCCGGCTAATCGGGTTCAACCATTCGAAAGCTTTCTGAGGGTTCTCCACCTCCAGGCAGATATAGGCAGCTTCGACGGCAGTAATCAAGTCGTCTTTCTCCCGGATGCTGTCGAGGATGCTCCACACCTCGTCATCGTCGCCGCAATTAGCAGCCATCCGGGCGCGCAACAGGCAAGTATCGTCATCGGGAGGAAGTTGGGCAATAAGCGCATTCACAGAGGGTTCGTAACCGGAATCCAGATACAGGTATGCCTTTCTGCGCAGCAATTCATCATTGTCCGGATGCAGACGCAGCCCGTGGTCAACCATTTCGAACGCCTTGCTGTACTCTTTATGAAAGAAATGCCAGTCCGCCAACATGCTGATGTCACCACTATCCATATAGAGCGGTCGCTGTTCGAACAAGCTCTTTTCGTATTGTTCGGAGAGGTGTTGCTGCTGTTTCTCCCTTTGTGATAAAAAATTTCGTTTCTTCATTGAATGCTTTAAGGTTTATTTATTCATCTTTCCCCAAGTATCTTTCAGCTCCACCGTGCGGTTGAAGACCGGTTTCTCGGGAGTGCTGTCGGGGTCGACATTGAAGTAACCGATGCGTTGGAATTGCAGGTACGACAGCGGCGCCATGTCTGCCGCATAGGTTTCGACGTAACAACAAGGCAGTATGTGCAACGAGTCGGGATTGATGAGTTGCTTCATGGCTTCGAGCGAATCCACTCCCTGTGCTTCTTTGACGGCAGCCAGTTCGTCGCGCGGATTCTCCACCTTCCAGAGGCGGTCGTACAGTCGAACTTCTGCGCGGACACAATGCTGCATGCTCACCCAGTGCAGGGTACCTTTCACCTTGCGGTTGGCATCGGGCATACCGCTTCGGGTATCGGGGTCGTATTCGGCGTGCACTTCGATGACATTCCCCGCTTCGTCCTTGACGCATCCCACACACCTGACAATATAGGCATTCTTCAAACGCACCTCTTGTCCGGGTGTCATGCGGAAATATTTCTTGGGAGCATCCTCCATAAAGTCTTCACGTTCCATCCAGAGTTCGCGCGTGAAGGCAATGGTGTGCGTACCTGCCTCCGGCTGCTCGGGATTATCCACCGCCTCCAACTCTTCGACCTGTCCCACGGGATAGTTGATAAGAACCAGCTTCACCGGATTGACAACAGCCGACACGCGCGTAGCCCGCACATTGAGGTCTTCGCGCACGGCGCTCTCCAGCAGGGCAAACTCGTTCAAGGCATCGTAGGTGGTGTATCCTATCTTATCGACAAACTTGTGAATGGATTCGGGAGAATATCCTCTCCGGCGGAAGCCGCAGAGGGTAGGCATTCGGGGGTCGTCCCAGCCATTCACCAGCTTTTCCTTTACCAAAATAAGCAGGTTGCGCTTACTCATCAGGGTGTAGCTGAGATTGAGCTTGTTAAATTCATATTGTCGGGGGCGATGGTTGTCGAGGTCTTTGCCCTCCTTTACCCAATCCACGAAAAGGTCGTACAGCGGACGGTGGGGAACAAACTCCAATGTGCAGAGTGAATGTGTCACCCCTTCAAAGTAATCGCTTTGTCCGTGGGCGAAATCGTACATGGGATAGGCTTTCCACGCCGTGCCCGTGCGGTGGTGCGGATGATTCACCACCCGATAGATAATGGGGTCGCGGAAGTGCATGTTGGGACTTGCCATGTCGATTTTAGCACGCAACACCAGGGTGCCTTCGGCAATCTCTCCCGTATTCATGCGCCGAAACAGATCCAGACTTTCGGCGATGGGACGGTCGCGCCAGGGACTGTTGATGCCGGGCTGCGTAGGTGTACCTTTCTGAAGGGCAATTGCTTCGGACGACTGCTCGTCGATATATGCCTTGCCCTCCTCTATCAGGCGCAAAGCAAAATCCCACAACTGTCCGAAGTAATCAGAAGCGTAATATTCATTTCCCCACTTGTATCCCAGCCATTCTATATCGGCTTTTATTGCCTCTACATATTCTACCTCTTCTTTGGTGGGGTTGGTATCGTCGAAACGCAGGTTGCAAACACCGCCATACCGCGCAGCAATTCCAAAGTCGAGACAAATAGCTTTGGCATGTCCTATGTGCAGGTATCCGTTAGGCTCGGGTGGAAAGCGCGTCTGTATCCTGCCGTCGTTTTTACTTTCTTTCAAGTCGTTCTGCACGATTTGTTCTATGAAGTTCAGGCTCTTCTTCTCGCCTGTCTCTCTGTATTGGTTCTCTACCATATACCTTATTTATATATTGGGTTTGACATTGCTTTATCATGACATGCATGATACGAGTCGCAAAAATAAGCATTCTGATGGCTATATCATCTTTTTTACCTTTTATTATAGAAATATTGTATATTTGCATCGCTGTAACGGGATAGTACTGCATCATACAGCCTTGTTTTTATATAAGATAAACAAATATTTGATAAAAACATGTTGTACGACATGTTTTTTAATTTGGCAGGTATCTTCTAAAGACATTATCTTTGCGCCGTTATCCTGAAAACAATCTTTTTACCTTAAAAAATAACTAATACCTATTGAAACTTAAAAAACGGAGCTTTGGGAAAAGTTCCGTTTTTTATTGTCCATACCCCAAGTTCCCTTCTCTTTTCGTATCTTTGCCGCCCATCTGTGATGGAACGATTAATCAACTTTATCATTTAATAGCCAAAACTATGTTTTCCGGAATTATTGAAGAATGTGCCACGCTGGTGGCGCTAAAGAAAGAGCAGGAAAATGTGCATTTCACATTCGCCTGTCCCTTTGTCAGTGAATTGAAGATAGACCAGAGTGTGTCTCACAATGGCGTATGCCTCACCGTAGTAACTCTTTCCGACCAAACCTATACCGTAACTGCCATGCGGGAAACGCTGGAGCGTTCCAATCTGGGGCTGCTCAAAGTGGGCGACGAGGTCAATGTCGAACGAAGCATGCTGATGAATGGTCGCCTCGACGGGCACATCGTACAGGGGCATGTAGACCAAACTGCCACCTGCATCCGTGTAGAAGATGCCGACGGCAGTTTTTACTTTACCTTCCGCTATGCGTTCGACAAGGAGATGGCAAAGCGCGGTTATATCACTGTAGATAAAGGTTCGGTGACGGTCAACGGCGTAAGCCTCACCGTATGCGACCCCACGGACGACACCTTCCGGGTTGCCATCATTCCCTATACCTTCGAACACACCAACTTCCACGCGATTCACGAGGGCAGTGTGGTGAATCTGGAGTTCGACATCATCGGGAAGTATATCAGCCGGATGATTACTTTTTCCTAATCAGCCGGATGATTACTTTCTCCTAATCGAACATACTCTTAAACTTCTTGAATATCTTCTCCTTGATGGAATTGTTGGGTTTGAAGTTCTCGGATCGTTCCATCTCTTCGAGCGCTTTCTTTTCGTCACGACTCAATGTTTCGGGTATGTAGACACTGACATTGACCAGCAAGTCGCCCGTTCCGTAGCTGTTCACTCCGGGCAAGCCTTTGCCCCTGAGCCGGAGTACTTTGCCGGGTTGTGTGCCGGGGTCAATCTTCACCTTCACCTTGCCGTCTACGGTAGGTATCTCGACAGCGCCTCCCAGGGCGGCAGTAGGCACACTTAGCAGGAGGTTATATATCAAATCATTGTCGTCGCGAATCAAATCCTTGTCCGGTTCCTCTTCGACCAGGATGAGCAGGTCACCCGGCACGCCGTTGTGCTTGCCGGCGTTTCCTTTGCCGTTCATGGAGAGTTGCATGTTCTCGCCTACCCCTTTGGGGATGTTAACGGTCACAATCTCTTCGCCATAGACGATACCTTCGCCACCGCACTCTTTACACTTGTTCTTGATGATTTTACCCTCTCCGCCGCAGGTGGAGCAGGTGGTGCGTGTCTGCATGGTGCCCAATATGGTTTGCTGGTTACGAATCACCGATCCGCTTCCCTTGCAGGTGGGACAGGTCTCTTCGCCGCCGCTGCCTTCGGCGCCGGTGCCATGACAGTGGGTACAGGGCACATACTTTTTCAGTTTGAATTTCTTCTCTACGCCGGTGGCGACCTCTTTCAGGGTAAGACGAACCTTTACGCGCAGGTCGCTTCCGCGATAGCGCGGACGTTGTGTCGATGCGCCTCCGCCAAATCCGCCGCCGAATCCGCCGAAGCCCCGGTGTCCGCCAAAGATGTCGCCGAACATCGAGAAGATGTCGTCCATTGACATGCCGCCTCCTTCACCGAATCCGCCAAACGGACCGCCGTTACCAGCTGCTCCTCCCATGCCTGCATGCCCGAACTGGTCGTAACGGGCACGTTTATCGGGATTGCTCAGCACATCATACGCCTCTGCCGCCTCCTTGAACTTCTCTTCCGCCTCCTTGTTGCCCGGGTTCTTGTCCGGGTGATACTGGATGGCTTTCTGGCGATAGGCTTTCTTTATTTCGTCGGCTGTGGCGTTTTTGTTCACGCCCAGCACTTCGTAATAATCTCTTTTATCCATATTACTTTTGCGTTGACTACTCCTTATTGTCCTACAACCACCTTGGCATGTCGCATGACCTTATCGTTCAGCATATAACCGGTCTGCACGCAGTCAATGACCTTGCCTTTCAAATGCTCGTCGGGTGCGGGCACCATGGCGATGGCTTCATGATAATCGGTGTCGAGCGGTTGTCCGGCGGCATCAATAGCGGTAACGCCATTCTGTTTGAGCACTGCCACAAACTTATTGAAGATGAGTGTTACGCCCTCCTTCACCGCAGCCACATCGGTGGCAGTCTCCATGTTCTTGAGCGCCCGTTCAAAGTCGTCTACTACCGGCAGCACGCTGTTCAGGGTTTTCTCGCCGCCGTTCAGTATCAGCTCCGCTTTCTCCTTCATGGTGCGCTTGCGATAGTTGTCAAACTCGGCAGACAGGCGCAGGTACTTGTCTTTCTGCTCTTCGATGGTTTGGCGGGCAGCTTCCAACTCTTGCGCAAGCTTCTCCTCTTCGGTCGGCTCTTTGCTTTCCTCACCGGCAGTTTCGTTGTCTGTATCGCCTGCCAATTCTTCCTGAATAGGCTCATTGGCGACAGCTTCCGCACAACCGGCTTCGGGTGCCAACGCTTCCTCAACGACGGGCATTTCTTTCTCTTTCGAGTCCATATTGTTACGTTTATTATTCTTATAAAAAGGGTTCTTTTTCATTGTCCTTCAAAACATATCAAGTAAACAATTGAGTTCTTACAAAAACTTTGCCAAAGTGACAGTTCATGTCATTATTTCCCGTACATCCGTGCACGCAGCTCCTTGATGTGCTCCGAAGAGATGTATTCGTCGTACTCCATCATTTTATCAATGATGCCGTTCGGTGTCAGTTCGATGATGCGGTTGGCTACGGTCTGAATAAATTCATGGTCGTGCGAAGCGAAGAGCACATTTCCCTTATATATCTTCAGGTTGTTGTTGAATGCCTGAATAGATTCCAGGTCGAGGTGATTGGTGGGCGTATCAAGGATGAGACAGTTGGCATTACGCAGTTGCATACGGGCAATCATGCAGCGCATCTTTTCGCCTCCCGACAGCACACTGGCTTTTTTGAGCACCTCGTCGCCCGAAAAGAGCATGCGTCCGAGGAAGCTCTTCATGTAGACTTCATTGCCTTCGCCAAACTGACTGAGCCAGTCCACGAGGTTGAGGTCAGTATTGAAGAAGCGGGTATTGTCGAGCGGCAGATAGGCTGTGGTGATGGTTACACCCCAGTTGAATGTTCCTGCATCGGGTTTTATCTCGTCGTTGATAATCTCGAACAGGGCGGTCATGGCGCGCGGGTCACGCGAGAGGAAGACAATCTTATCGCCTTTCTCCACGTTGAAGTTAACATCGCGGAAGAGCACGGTGCCGTCGTCGAGGGTTTTGGTCAAGCCGGCTACTTCGAGAATCTGATTGCCCGGTTCGCGTTCGGGCGTGAAGATGATGCCCGGATATTTGCGCGACGAGGGTTTGATTTCTTCCACATTGAGCTTCTCGAGCATCTTCTTGCGGCTGGTGGTCTGTTTGCTTTTTGCCACGTTGGCACTGAAACGGCGGATAAATTCCTCCAGCTCTTTCCGTTTTTCGTCGGCTTTGGCTTTCTGGTTCTGTTGTTGACGCAGGGCGAGCTGGCTGGATTCATACCAGAAGCTGTAATTGCCTGCAAAGAGATTGATTTTACCGTAGTCGATGTCGACCGTATGGGTACACACCGAATCGAGGAAGTGCCGGTCGTGGCTGACCACCAGCACCGTATGTTCGAAGTTGGAGAGATACTCTTCGAGCCACATCACCGTCTCCATGTCGAGATCGTTGGTAGGCTCGTCCAGCAGCAGGTTGTCGGGGTTGCCGAACAGTGCCTGCGCCAGCATCACGCGCACCTTCTCCTTA
>JAISGR010000075.1 GCA_031262995.1 Prevotellaceae bacterium
CAATGCAGACAGTGCAGACGGTTTTTTTACACTAAAACATTATATGAATATATCACCATCGTTATACCCCCCCCGGGGGGGGTACTAAAAAATATATTTCTCGCATACTTTTATATAAAAAAACCGTCTGCACTGTCTGCATTGGGTGTAATTCCCTCTTAATAAATACGTTAACGTACAAAAATATCCGTCTGCAATCCGTCTGCATCTGTCTGCATCTGTCTGCATCCGTCTGCGAGTAACTTTGCGGTTTTTACACGACTTCGCGAAGCGCGAAGCATCGTGACACATCGTTTTTGATGTTTAATGCATAATCAGGAGGCGGCAAAGGCAGGAATAGCTACCTTTGCCGCGATTTCCACAAGTATTTAATTCAAAAGCTCATGAAACATTCTTTCGTCTTCGCTACCAATAACGCCCATAAGCTGGACGAAGTACGCGCCATTGCCGGCAAGCGAATAGAGATTCGCTCGCTGCACGACATCCATTGTATGGCAGATATTCCCGAAACCGGCGACACCTTGGAAGAGAACGCCATACAGAAAGCCCGCTACGTGTACGACCGCTACCATTGTGCCTGCTTTGCCGACGACACCGGCTTGGAGGTGGAGGCGCTCGACGGCGCTCCGGGTGTCTATTCCGCCCGCTATGCCGGCGATGCCCACAATGCCGATGCCAACGTGCAAAAACTGCTGTGTGTTCTGAAGGATACGGAGAACCGTACAGCCCGCTTCCGCACCGTCTTTGCCCTGATAGTAGAAGGCAAGGTGCACCTGTTCGAAGGCTGTGTCAACGGACGCATCATCCGCACGCGCCGCGGTGCCGGCGGCTTCGGCTACGACCCGGTGTTCATGCCCGACGGCTTCGACAAAACTTTTGCCGAATTGGGCGAGGAGGTAAAGAATAAAATCAGCCACCGCGCCGTCGCTGCCCAGAAGTTGTTCCGCTTTTTGGGACAATAGGGACAAACCTTTAAAACAACTTAAATAATTGTGTACGCCTCACTTTTTCTTTGTTATTTTGCGCCAAATTTGGGCGTGGTGTGGGAATCAACAGAATTACGATAAAAAGCTGTCCGCTATGCGGAAGTAGGCATTTAGAGCGTGCCATTACTTGCGTCGACCATTTCGCTTCGCACGAGGTGTATTATCTGTGTCGGTGCAGGGATTGTTCTTTTTTGTTTACACAAAACGCCCCTGCCGAGGAGTGCATGGACAGTTATTACGAAACACCCTCCTATATTTCCCATTCGAATACTACAAAAGGAGTCATGAACAGCGTCTACCACTTGGTGCGCAGCTACATGCTGTGGAGCAAAGCGCGGTTGGTGGAGCGGGAGGCACATCGCCGGACGGGACGGCTGCTCGACATCGGCGCGGGTACAGGCTACTTTGCCGACACCATGCGGTTGCGCGAATGGGATGTGGAGGCTATCGAGAAGAACGAATATGCACGGACATTCGCACAGACACACTTCGACCTCACCATCCGTCCCGAATCGGCGCTCGGGGAGTATGCACCCGGCTCGTTCGACGTGATAACGCTGTGGCATGTCATGGAACATCTCCAACACCTGAACGAGACGTGGGAACGGCTCCACACCTTGCTCACCGAAAAGGGAACATTGGTCGTGGCTGTGCCCAACTGCTCGTCCTACGACGCCCGATTGTATGGCGCCTATTGGGCGGCTTACGACGTGCCGCGCCACCTGTGGCACTTCACCCCCTCGACCATACAGCAGCTTGGCTCCCAACACGGTTTCGCACTGGCATCCTACTGGCCTATGCCCATGGATGCGTTCTACGTGTCGATGCTCAGCGAACAGCATATCGGACGTTCGCTGGCTTTCCTGCGGGGCATCAAAAGCGGTTTGCAGGCATGGTTGCATGCCTGGGACGACAAAGAGCAGAGCAGCTCGATGATTTATATCTTCCGAAAGAAGAGCGCCAGAAACGAAACGGTTGCCGCAACAACCTCAACCTCCAACGACGAACAGTCACCCATATCTAAATAAGGAGAGATGCAGACAAAGAAAAGGAAGCAACATGCCGGTTCCACTGCATGGGACATGAGCTTTATCACCTCCGGTATCAGTACCACACTGGTATTGCTGCTGCTGGGGCTGGTGACTTTCTTTGTGCTGACTGCCCGTAACCTGTCGGTCTATGTCAAAGAGAACATCAACGTGTCGGTGATTGTGGCTGACGACATGAAGGAGGCAGACATTCTCAAGCTACAACAGCAGCTCGCCCAAGCGCCCTTTGCCCGCCACACCGAATACATCTCCAAAGAGCAGGCGCTGCGCGAACAGATAGCCGCCATGGGCACCGACCCGCAGGAGTTTCTGGGTTATAACCCGCTGCGCGCCTCCATCGAAGTGAAGCTGCGCGCCCGCTATGCCAATGCCGACAGCATCGCCCGAATAGGCAGGCTGATCAAGCAGCAGAACGGACAGGTGCAGGAGGTGCGTTATCAGGAGGAGCTGACAGACCTGGTCAACCGCAACATCAGCAACATCAGCCTGCTGCTGCTTGCCATGGCGCTGCTGCTCGCACTCATCTCGTTCGCCCTGATCAACAACACCATCAGGCTGACCATCTACTCCAAGCGTTTCCTGATTCACACCATGACCTTAGTGGGGGCAAGCTGGCGTTTCATCCGCCGCCCGTTCCTGTGGCGCAGCTTCCGCCTCGGGGTGACGGCAGGCATCATTGCCGATGTGTTGCTGGGCGTGGCAACCTGGTCGCTGCTGCGTTATGAACCCGAGCTGACGCGCATCGTCACCCCCGGCGTGATGCTCACGGTGTGGTTCTCGGTGCTGCTGTTCGGCATCGGCATCACCTGGCTGTGCGCCCGCCTCTCCATCAACAAGTTCCTGCGGATGAAGGAGGGGAGACTGTACTATATATAATATGGAGAATTAAGAATTAAAACTGATATACACATGAGTAAAGAAAAATTTGCTTTCGACAATACCAACATCATGTTGCTGGGTGTCTCCATGGTCATCGTGATTGTCGGCTTCCTGCTGATGACAGGACCGGCTTCGACCGCCACCCACTTCGAACCGGACATCTTCAGCGTACGACGCATCCGGGTAGCGCCGGTGGTATCGCTCATCGGCTTCCTGCTGATGATATATGCCGTATTGCGCAAGCCGAAAACCGATCAAACAACAAAGGAATAACACCGGATGAGCATTATAGAGACCATCATTATCGCCATCGTGGAAGGGTTGACCGAGTTCCTGCCCGTCTCGTCGACCGGACACATGATTATTGCACAAAGCCTGCTGGGCGTTGAGAGCACCGAGTTTGTCAAGGCATTCACGGTGATCATACAGTTTGGCGCCATCCTGTCGGTGGTTGTGCTCTACTGGCAACGCTTCTTCCGGCTCAACCGGACGGCAGTGCCCGAAGGTACGCCGACATGGAAACGACTGCTGCACCGCTACGACTTCTACTGGAAGTTGTTGGTGGGATTCCTGCCCGCCGCCGTGATAGGACTGGCATTCAGCGACAAGATAGACGAGTTGCTCGAGAGCGTGGTGGTCGTGGCAGTGATGCTGGTGATAGGCGGTATCTTCATGCTCTTCTGCGACAAGATATTCTCCAAAGGGAGCGAAGAGACGCAACTGACCGAGCAGCGTGCCTTCCGCATCGGACTGTTCCAGTGCATTGCCATGATACCCGGTGTGTCGCGCTCCATGGCAACCATCGTAGGCGGCATGTCGCAACGCCTCACCCGCAAGGCGGCTGCCGAGTTCTCGTTCTTCCTGGCAGTACCCACCATGTTTGCCGCTACCGCATACAAGCTGCTGAAACTCTTCCTGAGCGGCGGCACGCAGATGCTGGCAGACAACATGGGCACCTTGATTATAGGCAACGCAGTGGCATTTGTCGTAGCGATGCTTGCCATCAAGTTCTTCATCAACTACGTCACCCGATACGGTTTCAAGGCTTTCGGCTGGTACCGCATCATCGTGGGGGGAGTGATACTGATCATGCTCCTCACCGGTCACAATCTGGAGATAATGGGATGAGAAACTTTCCTGAAGGCGAAGTGCTGTACTTCAACAAGCCTTACGGCAGAGAATGGACATCGTTCAAGCTGGTGGCAAAGGTGCGTTACCACCTCTGCCGGCACTTGGGCGTGAAGAAGCTGAAGGTGGGACACGCAGGCACCCTCGACCCGCTTGCCACTGGCGTGATGATTGTATGCACCGGCAAGGCAACCAAGCGGATAGAGGAGTTTCAACAGCACACCAAAGAGTATGTCGCCACCATCCGATTGGGCGCTACCACACCCTCGTACGACCTCGAGCATGAGATAGACGCCACCTACCCCACCGCACACATCACCTGCCGGCAGGTGGAAGAGGCGCTGAAACGGTTTGTCGGCGAGATAGAACAGATACCGCCCGGATTCTCCGCCTGCATGGTGAACGGCGAACGGGCTTACGACCTGGCACGCAAAGGACAAGAGGTGGCACTCAAACCCAAGCTGCTGGTGATCGACCAAATAGAGCTGCTGGCATGTAACCTGCCCGACATAACCATCCGGGTGGTGTGCAGCAAAGGCACCTACATACGCGCCCTGGCACGCGACATCGGCGAGGCTTTGGACAGCGGCGCACACCTCACCGCCCTGACACGAACCCGTGTGGGAGACGTGCGCATCGAAGATTGCCTCGACCCGCTGCAATTCAAGGAGTGGCTCGAAGAGAACGATAAATAAACGTAGCAATTAATAACTCACAATGATATGAAACTATCGCAATTCAAATTTAAACTGCCCGAAGAACGGATCGCACAGCATCCGACAAAGTACAGAGACGAAGCACGCCTGATGGTGCTGCACCGCAAGACGGGTGAAATCGAACACAAGATGTTCAAGGACATACTGCATTATTTCGATGAACGCGACGTGTTTATCTTCAACGACACCAAGGTCTTCCCCGCACGCCTGTACGGCAACAAGGAGAAAACCGGCGCACGCATCGAGGTATTCCTGCTGCGCGAACTGAATCCCACGCTCCGCCTGTGGGACGTACTGGTCGACCCCGCCCGCAAGATACGCATCGGCAACAAGCTCTACTTCGGACCCGACGACTCGCTGGTGGCAGAGGTCATCGACAACACCACCTCGCGCGGACGCACCCTGCGCTTCCTGTTCGACGGTACGCACGAAGAGTTCAAAACGACCCTCTACGAGCTGGGAGAGACCCCGCTGCCCCACAGCATCATCACCCGACCGGTAGAACCCGAAGATGCCGAACGCTTCCAGTCCATCTTTGCCCGAAACGAAGGAGCGGTCACGGCACCCACAGCCAACCTGCACTTCAGCCGCGAGCTGATGAAACGGCTCGAAATCAAAGGCATCGACTTTGCCTTCGTCACCCTGCACGCCGGATTGGGAAACTTCCGCGACATCGACGTGGAAGACCTCACCAAACACAAAACGGACTCCGAACAGATGATTGTCAACGAAGAAGCAGTGCGCATCGTCAACCACGCCAAAGACATCAACGCACAAGTCTGCGCCGTAGGCACCACCGTGATGCGCGCCATCGAAAGCACCGTAAGCACCGACGGACACCTGAAGCCTTACGACGGATGGACCAACAAATTCATCTTCCCGCCCTACGACTTCACCGTGGCAAACTCCCTGATATCCAACTTCCAGATGCCCCTCTCCACCCTGCTCATGATTGTGGCGGCATTCGGCGGTTACGAACAGGTGATGAACGCCTACAACGTAGCCGTCAAGGAGGAGTACAACTTCGGAACGTATGGCGATGCCATGCTGGTGACAGACAAATAACAGCATGCCGATAACAGACAAATAACAGCATGCCGATGACAAACAAACAGAAGACAGCATGCCGATAGTTGAGAAACAAATAAAAGTATAATTAAATGAAGGAGGCAAGGGGATGCAACTGTATTTGGGAATAGGAACCAACCTTGGCAACAAGGAGGAAAACCTGAAAAAAGCCGTGAATTTAATAGGAAAACGAATAGGAAAGGTCATTGCCCTCTCCTCTTTCTATGCGACGGAACCTTGGGGATTTGAATCGGACAACATGTTTATGAATGCTGCCGTAGAGGTACGCACGCGGTTGCTGCCCATGGAAGCGCTCTACCTCACGCGGTCGATTGAGTATTGGATGGGACGCAAGGATCACTCCCCCAACGGCGCATACCGCGACCGCATCATCGACATCGACCTGCTGCTGTACGGTCACTGGGTGGTCGACCTGCCGCAGCTCAAGCTCCCCCACCCCCTGATGCACGAACGCCTGTTTGTCCTCCAACCGATGGCAGAGATAGCGCCGGACTTGGAGCACCCCATCCTGAAGAAGACCATGCGGGAACTGATGCAGGGACTCTTGAACAAGGAGAATCCCCAACCGGTCGTCAGCACTGGTGGGGGTAATGCTATCGGTGGCTGATGTAATCTAATATAGTAGGTTGCGCTTACCCGCCGTATTAACAACGCATATAAATGTACCCAACGCGCCGGTCGCTACGCTCCCTTGCGTTGGGCTTTGGTGAAATTGCCGATTGTAGAGACGTGGGGGGGCCCCGCGGCCCGGGGAGGGGTGGTTTTGGTGTGGGGGGGGGGCGCCAGGAGAAGCTGGAAATGAGTTGGAACGACCAAAAGAAAGATCA
>JAISGR010000155.1 GCA_031262995.1 Prevotellaceae bacterium
TCTATCTTCGCAGCTGCTGCCGATGCCAACAGCAGTCAGGCTGCCAAATAATCGGCAAGTAGATTGCTCATCAATATGTTCGACCGAAAGGACATAAAGAGTTTCTATCTACTCGCAGCAAAAAGAACAAAGAACTTTCTGCTCAGCGAACGCTGCAGAGAGTTCTTTATTTTTTTATTTTTCTTTTTTATCGCAGGCGGATTCTGGTTACTCCAGACATTGAATAACGATTACGAAACAGAATTCGACATCCCCATACGTTTAAAAGATATACCCAATAATGTGGTGATTACTTCCGAACCGCCTGAGCACCTCATCATCAGGGTGCAAGACAAGGGTACCGTACTGATAAATTACTGGCTGAGCAAAACATTCTATCCCATCTCATTAAACTTCGACGACTACAAAAGTCAGAGTAATCACGTGCGCATACCTGCTTCACAGTTCGAAAAGCGAATCAGCAGCCAATTGGACGCATCTTCTCACCTGCTCTCCGTTTTACCCGACACGGTGGAATATTATTACTCCGCAGGAGCTTCCAAGCTGATACCTGTTACTCTACAGGGTACAGTGAACGCCGGAAAGCAATATTATGTATCCGATACGCTTTTCAAACCCGACTCCGTGCGGGTATATGCACCAGCCGGTGTACTGAAGAATCTCACTGCCGCATATACGCAGCCGGTAGAACTGTCGAACATCTCCGATACCTTGAAGCGAAAGGTGCCATTGCTTGCCCCCAAAGGCGTAAAGTTCACTCCGGATGAAGTAGAACTGACCCTCCCCGTAGACATCTATACAGAGAAAACGGTGGATGTGCCGATATATGGCATCAATTTCCCGCCGGGCAAAACGTTGCGAACTTTTCCCTCTAAAGTCAGCGTAACCTTTCAGGTAGGGCTGAGCAAGTTCAGACAGATTGAGGCAAGCGACTTTCATATTCTTATCTCTTACGAAGAGTTGCAGCAGATGCAATCCGAGAAGTACAACGTACAGCTGCGCTCCGTGCCTGCGGGTGTAAGTCATGTACGTCTTCATCCCGCACAAATAGATTTCCTGATCGAACAAGTACCTGCCGAATGAGCGTCAGAATAGGCATTACCGGCGGCATCGGCAGTGGGAAGAGCGTTGTTTCCCGCTTACTGGACATGATGGGAGTTCCCGTCTATATCTCGGATATCGAAGCCCGCCGCCTCACGTTGCTCAACCCCGACATCCGGCGCGAACTGACAACGCTGATTGGCAACGACATCTACCAAGGTAACATGCTGAACAAAGAACTACTCTCCTCGTACATGTTTGGCAATCCAACTCATTTGCAGACCGTAAACAACATTATTCATCCCCGTGTACGTAATCATTTCCGCCAATGGGTGGAACAGCATGACAGCGCTCCGCTGGTAGGCATGGAATCTGCCATCCTGATAGAGTCGGGATTTGCCGGCGAAGTAGACGCGATAGTCATGGTATATGCCCCCCGGGAAGTGCGAATTGCCCGCGCCATGCAGCGTGACAATGCCTCCCGCGAAGAGATTGAACGCCGCATCCACAGTCAGATGAGCGATGAAGAGAAACGTCTCCGTGCCCGCTATGTTGTATATAACGACGGCGAAACAGCGCTCATACCACAGGTTTTACAACTCATCACATCGCTATCCCAAAATATGTTGTAACTTTGCGCCCCGAATAATACCCTTATTACTTAATAATAAAAAACGAACAGACAATGTTAAAGACCATTTTGTCCATTTCCGGTAAACCGGGATTGTATAAGCTTGTTTCGCAAGGAAAGAACATGCTGATAGTAGAATCACTCACCGACAAGAAGCGCTTCCCCGCTTATGCCACCGACAAGATCACCTCATTGGGCGACATAGCCATGTTTACCGACACCGACGACGTGCCGCTGAGGGATGTATTGGTAGCCATGAGCAGGAAAGAGAATGGTGCTGCCGTCAACATTGATACCAAGAAAGCCACTGCCAAAGAATTGCAATCTTATTTGAACGAAGTTTTGCCCAACTTCGACCGCGACCGCGTGCATCAGTCGGACATCAAGAAGCTCATATCGTGGTACAACCTGATGGTATCGTGCGGCATTACCGACTTCGAGGAGAAAAAGGAAGAACCGAAAGAGGAGGAAGCAGCCGGAGAGGGTACTATCGAAAGTGAACAATAAACAAATCCATTCGTAATGACCGGCACGACCGAGGTAATGACCGGTACGACTGAGGTAAAGACCGGCTCGCTTCGTGCATGGTTTCTTGCTGCCCGTCCCAAGACATTGACGGGCGCCGTTATTCCGGTTATGTGTGGCACTGCCCTCGCTTACTCCGACGGGCAGTGCCACATTGTTTCCGCACTGTTGTGTGCACTATTTGCCGGAAGCATGCAGATTGCAGCCAATTTCATCAACGACTTATTCGATTACCTCAAGGGCAGTGACCGTGCCGACAGGCTCGGTCCGGAGCGCGCTTGTGCACAAGGCTGGATAACGCCATCGGACATGAAGCGGGGCATTGTGTGGACGTTGCTCTTTGCCTGTTCGGCGGGAATGGGCGTATTGCTTTATGCCCGACCCCGGTTGCCCTACGGCGGTGGGGAACTGATTGTCTTGGGTGGGGTATGCGTACTGTTTGCCTTTCTCTACACCACATACCTTTCATACCGGGGCTGGGGCGATTTGCTTGTCATCCTTTTCTTTGGCTTTGTGCCTGTGGGAGGCACTTATTACGTGCAGGCATGTACGCTGAACGGAAATGTATGGTTGCTCTCCCTGATTTGCGGACTGCTCATCGACACCCTGCTGATCATAAACAACTACCGTGACCGCGAGCAGGACAAGCTGAGCGGAAAGCGCACACTGATTGTCCGTTTGGGCGGGCAGTTCGGTCTCTATCTGTACCTGATGCTGGGCGTAGTCGTACTGTTGCTCAGTTGGGGACTACTGATTAACGGCAAGCTGAATGGAATCAGCTATGCCATTATCTTCCTGACCTATTCCATGTTGCACCTTCATACCTGGTTCAGGATGAAGCAGATTCACAGCGGGAAAGCACTGAATCGGATATTGGGAGCCACCTCTCGCAACATGCTCCTGATGGGGATATTGCTCAGCGCCGGCTTGGCGTTCACGGCGCAAGGAGCGTGACGGTTCGAATATTGAGCTACTTATTCTTCTTACTAAACGAGAATCCTAAACGCATGCCGTCATAGTTGCTTGCCAGCGAACTGATGGTTTGCAACGTGCTGTTATTGGTTTTGCCTGCCAGAAAGGTAACGATAGCCAGCACCTTGTCGGCATCGAACAGGGCATCGAGGGTACCCGAGGTACAAGTAACATAAGAGGTTGCGCGGATAAGTCCGTTCATGAATTGCAGGTTCACCTTCTTGTCGGCAGCAGCGTAAGTATAGGTACCTTTGATGGAACGGGTTCCCACGGCAGCGGTAAACGTGCTGTCGGTATTGAATGTAAAAGTCATCTTTCCGGCTGCGATGCCCAGCTTGCCGAGTTGTTCGTTCAGCTTCTCTTCGGCAGTAGTCGAGGCTACGACGCCTCCGGCTTTTGCCAGCAGATTGTCCGATTCGAACTCTACGGCAGCGCCGGTGTACGACCATGTACCGTTCAGGTCGGCAGCAGTCTGTTCTTTGCCGGTTACGGCGCCTACGGCTTTCTCAATGTTCTCTTTGTTGAAAATATCTTTCCACGATTGTGCATTGCCGGTAGAGGCAGTCAGTAGCAGGACTGTCAGTGTGGAGAAGAATACACTCTTTTTCATCTTTGTTTGGATTTATAATTAGTTTGGACGAATATCCCTATTGATATTTTCGATATAGTCTAATAACTCCTTTCTGCCTGTTTTGTTCTCCAACGAGGTAACGAAATGGGGAGGCAGCTCCTCCCATTGCTCCTTCAGTGCGCGGAGGTAGCGACTGATGGCGGCTTGGCGTTCGCTGCCCGTCAGCTTGTCGGTCTTGGTGAAGACAATGGCAAAGGGCACTTCGTGTTCGCCCAGCCAGTTCAGGAATGCCAGATCGATGGGTTGCGGGGCGTGGCGCGAGTCGATGAGCAGGAACAGGTTGGTGAGCTGTTCCCGTTGCAAGATATACTGCTCGATGGTCTTTGTCAGTCGCCCTTGCGTCTTCTGGTCGCGTTTGGCATAGCCATAGCCGGGCAGGTCGACGATGTACCAGCTCCGATTGATGAGAAAGTGATTGATCAGGAGCGTCTTCCCCGGCGTGGACGAGGTCATGGCAAGCGATTTACGTCCGGTAAGCATATTGATAAGGCTCGACTTGCCTACGTTGGAGCGTCCGATGAACGCATATTCGGGCAGCGTGCCGGCAGGACATTTCTGCGGGTCGGTATTGCTGATGATAAATTCGGCGGTGTTGATATCCATTGCTGTTTGTCTAAAAATGCAGGCAAATGTAAGTGAATTATTTCATTTACTCGCTATCTTTGCCGCCATTAAGCCAAAAGGCTTGTATAGAACAGAAAAGTATGAACGAACAATTTTCGTCGGTTTTGCTTGAGCGGGCAGTCAATGAATTTGCCAAGTTGCCGGGTGTAGGAAAGAAAACCGCCATGCGCCTGGTCTTATATCTTTTACGACAGGACACCGCAGCCATAGATACCTTTGCCGATGCCATTGTCACCCTGAAACACGAGGTAAAGTATTGCCACATCTGTCACAACATCTCCGATACCGATACCTGCCGCATCTGTGCCAATCCGCGGCGCGACGCTTCGACCGTTTGTGTGGTCGAAAACATCCGCGATGTCATGGCAATCGAAGCCACACAACAGTTTCGCGGATTGTATCACGTGCTGGGCGGTGTCATTTCTCCGATGGACGGCATTGCTCCGAGCGATTTGGAGATAAGCAGTCTGGTCACGCGCGTCGAAGAGGGCGGCATCAACGAAGTCATTCTGGCATTGAGCACCACCATGGAAGGCGATACCACCGCGTTCTACATCTATCGCAAATTAGAAAATAGCGGCGTCAAACTCAGCACGCTGGCACGCGGCGTCTCCGTGGGCGACGAGCTGGAGTATGCCGACGAGATAACACTGGGACGCAGCCTGGTGAACAGAATGCCCTTTACCGGCAAACAACAATAACCCCCCAACGGAATGGAAGAACAAATCAAACGCATCGTGCGCCGGCAGAAATGGCTGTATGCGCTCCTTTGGATCCTATCGATGCTCCTGATTCTGGCAGGCGAAACCGGTGTCGGCGACTGGCAAGGCATGTATGCCGCCGATACGCGCAGCATCTACTATGGCGAAACGCTGGTCATACTGCTCACAGCCGGCTGCGTGCCGGTCTCGTTGAAGTTGTTTGCCTGGGTGATGAAGAAACGCATCGCGCAGGTAACGATTGCCGAAGCGTTGCGCCTCTACAACGGGTGGAGCACCGTACGACTGCTGCTGCTGGCACTTCCGCTGTATGCAGGATTGCTGCTCTACTACCTGATGATGAGCAACCAATGTGTGCTCTGTGCAGCCATCGCGCTCACCGCTTCGCTGTTCTGTGTGCCCGGCGAGGCACGGTTGCGCAAGGAGCTGAATATCGATAAGGAATAACAACAGCTTGCACACGTGTCGGCATGAAGCTTTCGGTCATTATAGTCAACTACAACGTATGCGGGTTTCTGGAGCAGTGCCTCCATTCCGTCTATCGGGCAGTCGCATCCATCGACGCCGAGGTTATCGTCATCGACAATGCTTCGACCGACGGGTCGCGCGGGCGCATCCCTACCCTCTTTCCACACCTTATATATATATACAACGAGCGCAACGTCGGCTTTGCCCGCGCCTGCAATCAGGGCATCCGGCAGGCGGAAGGAGCATACATGCTGCTGCTCAACCCCGATACCCTGCTGGCGGATGACACCCTGACCACCGTGCTCTCCTTTGCCGACACCCATCCCGACACGGGCGCTATCGGCGTGAAGATGGTCGACGGAAACGGTCGCTTCCTGCCCGAATCGAAGCGGGGCATCCCTACCCCGGCTGTCGCCCTGGGCAAACTCACCGGACTGTATCGGTTATTCCCCCGTTCGCGCAAGCTGAACGGTTACTACCGCAACGACCTCAGCGCCGATGCCGTGCATCGCGTAGAGGTGCTGGCAGGCGCTTTCATGTTGATTCCCCGCACCGTGCTCGACCGGGTAGGATTGCTCGACGAAGCCTTTTTTATGTACGGCGAAGACATCGAACTCTCCCTCCGCATCCTGCGCAGCGGATTTGTCAACTACTACCTACCCTGCCCCATTGTGCACTACAAAGGCAAAAGCACCCGCCGCAAGTGCAGCCTGCGCTATATCCGTTCCTTCTACGGAGCCATGTTGATTTATTATCGCAAACGATGAAACATACCTATCTCTCCAGCAACCGCATCCGTCTTCGCGCCATGGAGCCTGAAGACCTCGAGCTTATCCTCCATTTGGAGAACGATCCCGACCAGTGGGACATCTGCAACTTCACCGTGCCCTACTCCCGTTACGCCGTGAAGCGCTACCTGGAAGAGACAAAGAACGACCTCTTTGCCGACCAGGAGTTACGGCTTGTTATCGTGCGCCGCGCCGACGGCGCAGCGATAGGCACCATTGATGTGGTAGACTTCTCGCCGTTGCACAAGCGTGGCGAAGTCGGCATTGTCATCGGTCGGGAGTTTCGGGGTGCGGGATATGCCAAAGAGGCGTTGCTGCTGTTGTGCGATTACGCATTCGACTACCTCGGTCTCAAGCAGTTGGCAGTTCACATACCGACAGACCATGCCGTCAGCCTGCATCTCTTCACCGCCTGCGGTTTTGTGCAGTGCGGACTGTTGAAAGAGTGGATATGCGTGGAAGGCACCTACCGCGATGTTGCATTGCTGCAACGAATCAACCGACAAACAGAGACACCCCCCCCTTCCTCTCAATGAGGCAATGCTCCCGTGCCATTGAGACAGAAGTTCTGTTTCATTGAGACAGCGGTGCTGTGCCATTGAGACAAGAGCGTTGCCCCAATAATGAATTATTCTAACAATATCCGAAGGATAACAGGGTATGGACAGGAGGAGGCACGGCAAGGTCGTATACCTGACCCTGTCCGGTCGTATACCTGACCCTGTCTGGTCGTATACTTTACCATGTACAGTCGTATACTTTACTTTACCCCCTCCTGAAGGTGTTGTAGGGCATCTTCGGGAACAACCATGGCTTGCTACAAGAAGACTCGGAAAAAGATTAACAGACTATGGTATCCGCAACCGGTGACGGCGGACACCCCGTAGCAACGGACGATACAGCCGAGCCATATTCACCCCTCAGACGGATTGGAAGATTTCATGAAACAGCAACCGGCTGTAGTGCGGCAGTTCGGGGCGTACTTCGCATGTGCCGAACTGTTCGGGATAATCCGTTTGTATCTTTTTCCATGCCCGTTGCTGGTTTTCGGGCGGGATGATGCGATCGCTTCCGCCGACAAGCGCCGTGTTCCAGATGTTCTCGGGCAGGGAAGTCGCCCGGGCAGCCTCTTCGATGGCAATCAACTCTTCCCGCAACTCCTCCAGCGGTCGGCGGGGCGTAACGGCAAGAAATTCCCGGTAAGCATCCGCACTGCCACACATCCGGCGAAGGAACTTATTGAGCGAGGCTCCCGACAATCCTTCGAGGGTGCCGCGATAAATCTCTTTCGGGATGCCCAACCCATCGTCTACCGGGAAAGGGGTTCCGTTGACGGCACGGCACATCCGGCAACGGGGAAGCGCCGTCCCGCCGGCAAGCAGTCGCCCGATGACCTGCGAAGCTGCCCACACGCCCATTGACCAGCCCACCACATCCATTGTGGTATAACCTGCCAACAGCGACGCATCAAAGTCGGTCGTGCGATAATCGTAACAAACCATGTAATCCGCCTGCTGCGGACGGTACGCTTTAAACGGGGTTTCATCGGCGCCCCATCCGGCAAAGAAGAGCAATAAGGCGGGATGATTCTCTTGGACGATAAAGACTTGTTTCATACTGATGAGTATCTGCCTGGTAAATAGAATGACATTATCCGACGCGGGGAAGGCACCGAATGAGCTGTTCGACCTCTTCGGTGGTGACCGCTGCGGTGAGCGAAAAGCGGATGCGCGAGGTGCCTTCGGGTACCGTGGGCGGTCGCACCGCCGACACGTAGAACCCTTGTTGCTGTAACTGCGCAGCCTGTTGCAAGGTGCGGTTGCTTGCGCCGACAATCATCGGAACGATGTGACTGCTGCCCGGACAACCATATCCTGCCTGCCCGACAGCCTCGCGGAGCAGCCGGCTGATGTGCGTCAGGTGTGCCCGCCGCTGCGACATCCCGGGCAGTTGCGCTACCACGAAGCGTGTCCAGGCAATATTGACGGGGGGAAGCGCCGTTGTGAAGATAAGCGTCCGCATCCGGTTGACCAGATAGGCTTTGATGACATGCTTGCATACCAGATAGGCGCCTGTCGATGCGGCAGCCTTGCCGAAGGTACCTACCAGGAAGTCGATGTCGCAGATACAGTCGTGCTCTTCGGCACACCCCAGCCCGTTCTTGCCGCGCACACCGAAGGCATGTGCTTCGTCGACATAGAGCCATACATTATTATAGGTGTGCTTCAGCCCGACCAAAGTCGGCAAATCGGCTTCATCGCCATCCATGCTGAAAACGCTCTCGGTGACGACGATGATTTGCCGGTACCGGTTGTGATACTCCTGCAACAATCGTTCCAGCTGCTTCATGTCGTTGTGCCGGTAACGGATGCAGCGTGCTGCCGACAGGCGAATGCCGTCTATCATACTGGCATGTACCAGCTTGTCTGCCAGTATCAATGTCTGCGCATCGGCTACGGCAGGCAATATGCCGGTGTTGGCGTGATATCCGCTGTTGAACAACAGGGCTGCTTCGGCGCCGAACAGTTGCGCAAGCAGCGCTTCCAACTCCCCGTAAACGGGAAAGTTGCCGGTAAGCAGGCGCGACGAAGAGGAGGAGGGAATAAAAGTGTCGGGGGTCAGCGTATGCAAAAATGCGGTGCGCAACCGGAGGTCGGAAGCCAGCCCCAAATAATCGTTGGACGAAAGATTCAACATGCGTTTGCCGTCGGCAACCACCATCCGCCCGTCGTGTTTCAGTAAAGGAAGTGTTCGCAGATTGCTTTGGGCACGCAAGGCGTCGAGTTCCTGTTCTATAGATGAGCACATATACATACTTTGTTAAATTGCGTGCAAAGGTAACCCATATTAAAATGTAACTGCAATAATTACTAAAAAAACAATGTAATGATTACTTAGTACAATAAAAATAAATACATTTGCCGAATCTATTGAGTTTATTGTATATGATGGTTTCTTAACTGTGTCAGTATGGAAAATATAGAATGCCTCCGACGCCTTGCAGAGATAGAAAATATAGGATGGTTTGAGGCAGATTTCACAACAGGAGAGTTTGAATGCTCAGAATATCTGTACGAGTTGTTGAATCTGGACAGAGCGCACATCTCTTTTAACTTTGTACACGAGATGTATCGTGATCTGGTGAAAAGCGAACTGATGACGGACAACTCGAAAGGTCTGCGCGAACAGGCTTTTCCCGTATATACCAAGCATGGAATCCAGTGGTTCAATTCGCGTTGGGATAGATATACGGATGCCGAGGGACATATAAAGTGCTTCGGAAGTATGCGGTTGATAGAGACCGCACGCGATGATTATGCCATTTATCATTATCTGGGACTGTTTCAGGAACACGAGACCGAAGTGGCGGTACAGATGGTGCTGCGCGATATCGCCAAGCGTTTCCAGGCAGACAGGGTATATATCTTCGAATACGACTTCGCGAAGAATGTACAGAACAACACCTACGAGGAGTGCGCCGAGGGAGTGAATCCCGAGATAGACAACCTGAAAGATATAGAAATAGACTGGCTCCCCTGGTGGAAAGAACAGCTGATGAACAACCGCTCTATCCTACTCAACGACCTTGATCTGCTGAAAGATATTGCCTACATGGAATACCTCGGACTGAAAGAGCAAGGCATCAAGTCCATCATGGTGCTTCCCATGCAGAACCAAGGAAAGACGTGGGGATATATGGGTGTGGACATCGTGAAGACTTACCGCATCTGGAACAACGAAGATTTCCGCTGGTTCTCGTCGCTGGTGGCATTGGTCAACCTCTGCATCACGTTGCGGCGAGCAAAAGATGCGTCGGAAGACAACCTGCAACTCTTCCACAGCATCTTCTATAACATTCCGCTGGGATTGGAGACCTACGACAAGAACGGCATCCTGACTTCTATCAACGACAAGGACAAGGAGATGTACGGACTCAAAGACGAAGGACAAATCGTCGGCACACTCAACTTCTTCCACAACCAGAACATCCCTGCCAAGCACCGCCGACGGGTAAAGAACGGCGAAGAGTTCGAGTTCCTGGCGGACTACGACTTCGAAGTAGCCCGCCGCATGTACGACACCACACGGGTAGGCGTCATGAAACTCTACGGACGCATCAGCCGCCTGTACAACGGAAAGGGAGAAGACATCGGCTTCATCTTTATCAGCATGGACAATACCCAGCTAACAGATTCCATTGCCCGCATTCACGACTTTGAGAAGATATTCGAGCACATGGGCGACTATGCCAAGGTGGGCTACGGACGCATCAACCTGCTCACCGGACAGAGCATGGGCAGCACGCAGTGGTTCGTCAACATGGGCGAAGACGAAAACACATCCATGAGTCAGGTGGTGGGCGTATATCCCAAAATGCACCCCGACGACCGCAAGCGGGTGTACGAGGTGTTCAGAAAAGCCGAACACGGCAAGGTAACCACCTACAAAGACGAAGTGCGGGTGGCAATATCCGACGAAACAGACACATGGAAGTGGATACGTGTCAACATGCTGCTCGACCACAACGACCGGGGCGAGATGGTGATTACCGGTGTGAACTACGACATCACCGAGCTGAAAGAGATAGAACACAACCTGATTATCCAAAAGGAGAAAGCCGAAACGGCAGACCGCCTGAAATCGGCATTCCTTGCCAATATGAGCCACGAGATACGCACCCCGCTCAACGCCATTGTAGGATTCAGCAGCCTGATGGCGGAAACGGAGAGTGTAGATGAACGAGTGGATTATCAAAACATTATCGAGAAGAACAACACCCTGTTGCTGCAACTGATATCCGACATCCTCGACCTGTCGAAGATAGAAGCGGGAACACTGGAATTCGGTGCGGACAAGGTAGACCTGGCAGCACTCTGCAACGACGTGTACACAACAACCAAGCGACTGCCCAAATCGGGTGTGAGCTTCTACGTACAACCCAACCTGCCGGCATGCAACGTGATAGGCGACCGCAACCGAATCAGTCAGGTGATTACCAACTTCGTAAGCAATGCCTCCAAGTTTACGTTCGAAGGCTCTATCTGCTTAGGGTATGAGAAGCTGCCCGACCGCATGGTGCGCATCTATGTAACCGATACCGGCATCGGCATTGCTCCCGACAAGCGGGAAGCGATATTCGACCGCTTCGTGAAACTAAATACATTTACACAAGGCACCGGACTGGGACTCTCCATCTGCCAAAGCATCGTACAACAGCTGGGAGGAGAAATAGGCGTCGACAGCGAAGGTATCGGCAAAGGCTCCCGCTTCTGGTTTACACTGCCGATAAAAGGAAAATAGATTATTCCATTCACTTTAAAAAAAACACCTATCTTTGCGCGCAAAATTAAATACAGAATTATCTCATGTGTGGAATTGTAGGTTACATTGGGAAGAAGGATGCTTATCCCATCCTTATCAAAGGGCTTAAACGGTTGGAATATCGTGGATACGACAGTGCAGGGGTGGCATTGATTAGTGATAAACAGGCATTAAACGTGTACAAGGCAAAAGGCAAGGTGTCGGAACTGGAAGCTTTTGTTGCCGAAAAAGATATTTCCGGAACAACCGGTATCGCCCACACACGCTGGGCTACACACGGAGAACCCTGTTCAATCAATGCACATCCCCATTACTCCTCGTCCGAGCGGCTCGCGCTCATCCACAACGGCATCATCGAGAACTATGCCGTATTGAAAGAAAAACTACAATCCAAAGGATATACCTTCAAAAGCAGCACCGACACCGAGGTGCTGGTGCAACTCATCGAATACATCCAGAACAAGCAAAGCATCGACCTGCTGACTGCCGTGCAACTGGCGTTGCGCGAGGTGATCGGTGCGTATGCCATTGCCGTACTCGACCACAACAACCCCGACTGCATCATTGCCGCCCGCAAGAGCAGCCCGCTGGTGGTGGGTATCGGCGAAGATGAGTTCTTCCTTGCCTCGGACGCCACGCCCATTGTGGAATATACCGACAAGGTGATCTATCTGGACGACGAAGAGATTGCCGTCATCCGTCGGGGCGAACCGCTGAAGATTGTCACCCTCCCCAACATGGAGTGTGAGCACGAGATACAGACGGTAGCCCTCAATCTGGGTCAGCTCGAAAAGGGCGGATACCCCCACTTCATGCTGAAAGAGATATTCGAACAGCCCGACTGTATCTGCGACTGCATGCGCGGACGCATCAATGTGGAGGGTACCAACGTGGTGCTGTCGGCGGTGATCGATTACAAGGAGCGGCTACTGGCTGCCAAACGCTTCATCATCGTGGCGTGCGGTACCTCCTGGCATGCAGGACTGATAGGCAAACAACTGATAGAGACCTTCTGCCGCATACCGGTGGAGGTGGAATACGCATCGGAGTTTCGCTACCGCGACCCGGTAATCGACAGCAACGATGTGGTGATTGCCATCTCGCAGAGCGGCGAAACTGCCGACACGCTGGCTGCCGTGGAGCTGGCAAAAAGCCACGGCGCATTTATATATGGTATATGTAACTCGGTAGGATCGAGCATCCCGCGCGCCACACACACAGGGTCGTACATCCACGTAGGTCCCGAAATCGGCGTGGCATCCACCAAAGCATTTACCGGACAGGTGACCGTGCTCACCATGCTGGCGCTGACCTTGGCACGTGCCAAAAAGAGCATCGACGAAGAGCGTTTCCTCGCCATCGTGAAGGAGCTGGAGCACATCCCCGACAAGATGAAGGAGGTACTCCAACTGAACAACAGCATCGCCGAGCTTTCGAAGATGTTCACTTATGCCCACAACTTCATCTACCTGGGACGCGGCTTCGCCTATCCCGTGGCGCTGGAGGGGGCACTCAAACTGAAAGAAATATCCTATATACATGCCGAGGGCTATCCCGCTGCCGAGATGAAGCACGGCCCCATCGCCCTGATTGATACAGAAATGCCGGTAGTGGTCATTGCCACCCGCAACGACCTCTACGAGAAGGTGCTGAGCAACATTCAGGAGATCAAGGCACGCAAGGGAAAGGTCATCGCATTGGTAACAAAGGGCGACGAGGTAATCAGCCGGATTGCCGATACCTGCATCGAACTGCCCGAGACCATCGAATGTCTCGACCCGCTCATCACAACCATGCCGCTGCAACTGCTGGCGTACCACGTGGCGGTGTGCAAAGGCATGGATGTAGACCAACCGCGCAACTTGGCTAAAAGCGTAACAGTAGAGTAATCCCAACAACATAAATTTGCAGAGCAATTCTAATCAATATAAATGGAACAACTAAAACATGAATGTGGGGTGGCGATGATTCGCCTGCTCAAACCATTGGAGTACTACGAAAAGAAGTACGGCACATGGATGTACGGTCTGAACAAACTCTATCTCTTGATGGAGAAGCAGCACAATCGGGGACAGGAGGGAGCCGGCATGGCATGCGTAAAGCAGGAATCCAATCCGGGCGAGGAGTATATGTTCCGCGAACGGGCGCTCGGTTCGGGTGCCATCACCGAGATATTCGACACGGTGCACCGGATGTTCAAGGAGTACACCCCCGAGCAGCTGCACGACGTGGACTTCGTGAAGCGAAACCTCCCCTTTGCCGGCGAAGCTTATATGGGACACCTGCGCTACTCCACCACGGGCAAGAGCGGCATCTCGTATGTGCATCCCTTCCTGCGCCGGAACAATTGGCGCGCCAAGAACCTTGCCTTGTGCGGTAACTTCAACATGACCAATGTCGACGAGACCTTTGCACGCATCACCGCCATCGGTCAGCATCCCCGACAATATGCCGACACCTATATTATATTGGAGCAGATGGGACACCGCCTCGACCGCGAAGTGGAACGTCTCTTCAACCTGGCTGAAGCCGACGGACTGACAGGCATGGGCATCACCCGATACATCGAAGCGCACATCGACCTGTCGAACGTGCTGCGAACGTCGACCAAGGACTGGGACGGCGGCTACGTAATCTGCGGACTGACCGGAAGCGGCGAATCGTTTGCCGTGCGCGACCCGTGGGGCATACGTCCCGCCTTCTGGTATCAAGACGATGAGGTGGCGGTGCTTGCCAGCGAACGTCCCGTCATTCAAACTGCCTTCAATGTGCCTGCCGACAAGATTCATGAATTGAAACCCGGTCAGGCACTTTTAATTAATAAGGCAGGCGAGGTACGCACGTCGCAAATCAACAAGGTGCGCGAGGTGAAGCAGTGCTCGTTCGAGCGTATCTACTTCAGCCGCGGAAGTGACGCGGACATTTATCGCGAACGCAAGCAGCTGGGAGAGAAATTAGTGCCCAACATACTGAAAGCAGTGGACTACGATGTGGACAACACCGTCTTCTCGTTCATCCCTAACACCGCCGAGGTGGCATACTACGGCATGTTGCAGGGGTTAGACGAGTACCTGAACGAGGAGAAGGTGAAGTGCATCGCCGAGCTGGGACACGCGCCGACACACGAGGAGCTGGAGCAGGTGCTCTCCCGCCGCATCCGCAGTGAGAAGGTGGCGATTAAGGACATCAAGCTGCGCACCTTCATCGCCGAAGGCAACAGCCGCAACGACCTGGCGGCGCATGTGTACGACGTCACCTACGGCAGCCTGATACCCGGACGGGACAATCTGGTGATCATTGACGACAGCATCGTACGCGGCACCACACTCAAGCAGAGCATCATCGGCATCCTCGACCGACTGGGTCCGAAGAAGATTGTCATCGTCAGCTCCTCGCCCCAAGTGCGCTATCCCGACTACTACGGCATCGACATGCCCAGCATGAGCGAGTTCATCGCTTTCCGCGCCGCCATCGAACTGCTCAAGGAGCGCGACATGCGCGAGGTCATCAACTCCGTCTACCGCCACTCCAAGGAGCAGGTGGGAATGCCCAAAGAGCAGATGGTGAACTACGTCAAAGACATCTACGCCCCCTTCACCGACGAAGAGATCTCCTGCAAGATGGTCGACCTGCTTACACCCAAAGGTACCCGCGCCAAGATAGAAATCGTGTATCAACCGCTGCAAGGTTTACACGAGGCTTGCCCCAACCACAAGGGCGACTGGTATTTCAGCGGCAACTACCCCACCCCGGGCGGCATGAAGCTCATCAACGATGCGTTTATACACTACATTGAGGTGGAGAAGGCGTTTCAGTATTAAGGTGGGACGTGATATTTGAAGCAATAGTATGGCAAAAGAATGTGAGCAATGAACATCGAACAGTCGGGCATATTGTATGATAAAGTAGCTAAGCTAATAGAGCAGGCTCGTCAAAAAGTTACTACTACAGTTAACTTGACGATGGTGCACACCTATTATGAGATAGGGCGATACATCGTAGAGGATGAGCAACAAGGTGAACGACGGGCAGAGTATGGAAAAGCTCTACTAAAAGAATTGTCCAAACAATTAACGGAACGCTTTGGAAAAGGATTCTCGGTAGATGGATTAGAAAGGATGAAAAACTTTTATCTTATATATTCCGCACAAAAATCCGAAACAGTGTTGCGGATTTCTGAAGCATTCTCCCTCTCTTGGTCTCACTACCTCGTCTTAATGCGTGTAGACAATCCGGACGCACGCCGTTTTTACGAGATAGAAGCAACGCAGCAGCAATGGAGTGTTCGTCAGCTTGCCCGTCAATGTAGCAGTAGCCTGTACGAGCGTTTGGCATTAAGCCGTGACAAAGATGAAATAATGCGTTTAGCCAATGAGGGACAAACGCTCGAAAAGCCTGCCGATATACTGAAAAGTCCGTTTACATTGGAGTTCCTGGGATTGGATGAACGCTCTGCCTATACGGAAAGCGAATTGGAAGGGCGAATCATTTCCAACTTGCAGAAGTTCTTACTTGAAATGGGTAAAGGCTTTTTGTTTGAGGCAAGACAAAAACGCTTCACTTTTGATGAAGATTCATATTATGTAGATCTTGTATTATATAATCGCCTGTTACAGAGCTATGTATTGATTGACTTAAAAACGAACAAGCTGTCTCATCAAGATTTGGGGCAAATGCAGATGTACGTCAATTATTACGACCGCTATGTAAAGCAACCGTTTGAAAATCCAACTATAGGTATCCTGCTCTGTGAAACTGCCAATCAAACAGTTGTCGAATTGACGCTTCCTAAAGATTCCAACATTCATGCCGCAGAATATGCCCTTTATCTACCCGACAAGAAGCTGTTGCAGCAGAAGTTACAGGAGTGGAGAAATGAATATGAAGGAGTAACTGCGATAAAAAACAAAATGCACGACTCATAAAAAGTATCATTAACACTCAAAGATATGAACGATATAATCAGTTGCAACTGACCAATTACAAATCAAAGAAATCATATAGAAACAACAGATACACACCATCAATGAGAAATGTAACTCTACTCCTCGACGACGGGAGCCGTTTTCACGGCAAGTCGTTCGGCTACGAGAAACCGGTAGCCGGTGAAGTGGTCTTCAACACGGCGATGACGGGATACCCCGAAAGCCTCACCGACCCTTCGTATGCCGGACAGTTGATGACACTCACCTACCCGCTGGTGGGCAACTACGGGGTGCCGCCTTTTAGCATCGAACCCAACGGACTTGCCACCTACATGGAAAGCGAACGCATCCACGCCGACGCCATCATCGTGAGCGATTACAGCGACGAATATTGCCACTGGAACGCCGTCGAAAGCCTCGGCAACTGGCTCCGACGCGAACAGATTCCCGGCATCACCGGCATCGATACCCGCGAACTGACCAAGGTGCTGCGCGAACACGGCGTGATGATGGGAAAGATTCTCTTCGACGACGAACCCGACAACGTGCCCCAAGCCGTCTACGAAGGCGTCAACTACGTAGACATCGTGAGTTGCAAAGAGGTGATCCGCTACAACGAAGGCGCCGGAAAGAAGGTGGTGCTCGTGGATTGCGGTGTTAAGACCAACATCCTCCGCTGCCTGATAGAGCGCGGCGTAGAGATCATCCGCGTGCCGTGGGATTACGACTACAACCACCTGACGTTCGACGGTCTCTTCATCAGCAACGGCCCCGGCGACCCCGACACCTGCGATGCCGCCGTGCAGAACATCCGCAAAGCGATGGCAAACGAACAGCTCCCCATCTTCGGCATCTGCATGGGCAACCAACTGCTGGGCAAAGCGGGCGGCGCCAAAATATACAAACTGAAATACGGGCACCGCAGCCACAACCAACCCGTGCGCATGACAGGAACGGAACGCTGCTTCATCACCTCGCAGAACCACGGCTATGCCGTAGACAACAATACCCTCACCGCCGACTGGGAACCGCTCTTCATCAACATGAACGACGGCTCCAACGAAGGCATCCGACACAAACGGAATCCTTGGTTCTCGGCACAGTTCCATCCCGAAGCCGACGGAGGACCCACCGATACGGAGTTTCTCTTCGATAAATTTGTGGAGATGCTGGGGTAGCTCTACTCCGGATTCGGGGGTAACTCTACCCCGGGTTCGGGAGTAACTCTACCCCAGGTTCGGGAGTAACTCTACCCCAGGTTCGGGAGTAACTCTACCCCAGGTTAGTAAATTGAATCATAACAAAAACATCATAATGAAAGAGACCCAAATAAAGAAAGTGCTGCTGCTCGGCTCGGGCGCCCTGAAGATCGGCGAAGCGGGCGAGTTCGACTACTCCGGCAGCCAGGCGCTCAAGGCGCTCAAGGAGGAGGGCATCCACACCGTCCTCATCAA
>JAISGR010000111.1 GCA_031262995.1 Prevotellaceae bacterium
CAAAGAATGAAAAATAGCCCCTCCTTTATCGCATTGGTCATTCGCTTGTTAACCGGCAGAATCACCCAGCGCGAACAAATGGAACTCTTGGATAAAAAGCCGATGCACCAGGTGTTGCAGCAGCACTGGGATGTCTCCGGCGAGCCATCTTCCAACACTGTTGCCGATCGGCAGCTCTCCGGCAGCTCCGTCGGCGAACGTATCTATCGGCGGATCAGCCGTCGGATAGATGCTCCGCAGCCTGTTCGACATCCGGCGTTGAGCCGATGGCAAGGCTATGCCGCTGCTGCCGTCGTCGGATTGATTATCAGCTGCACCGGCTACCTGACCTGGACGCACCTCTTCCATACAGCGGCATCTTTCTGCGAATACACAGCCACGAGCGAGATGAAATATGTGTTGCCCGACAGTTCCGTCGTCTGGATGAAGCCCGGCAGCACCATTCGTTATGCCAAGCATTTTACCGACAATCGGGATGTACAACTCACCGGCAGTTCGCTCTTTGACGTGAAGAAACAGGCGGGACATCCGTTCCGCGTACTGATAGACCGTGCCTGCATTGAAGTGAAGGGAACCGTCTTTCAGGTACAGCGCACCGATGCCGGTACTTATGACATTGCTTTGCTCCGGGGAAAGATAGAATTGTCGGTGCACGGACAAGACAAGCCGGTCGAGCTGAACCCTTTGCAAACCGCCAACTATCACCCCGACAGTGGAAAGACCCTCCTCTCCCCGTTGCCTGAGGTGATTTGGGAGGATGGCAGATTCGCCTTTAAGGAGATTCCGCTGAACCGCTTGGTACGTACTGTCAATCAGCTGTTCGGAATCCGTATCCTGCTCGACAGTCGCATCAATTCCAATACACTTTTTACAGGTAGTATCCGTTCCGACGAATCCATCGAAGAGATAACAACCAAGCTCTGCTTCACGCTCAATCTAACCCGGGAACAGATTGACCGGAGCACGGTTGTCTTGAGAGAATGAACCTTTTATTATTTATCATTTTGCCAAACATTAATTAATAACCATTTGTAATCAGTTATGAAGAATCACCTATTTTTGACAAAATGGGGAGGGTGCCTTGCACTGCTATTGCTGTTGTGCGTATCCCCTCTCCATGCCAATAACGGGCACGTAACGGTTAGCGGTAAAGCCATGACGCTGTCGCGCGCTATCCGTATGATTGAGAAGAACAGCAATTACAAGTTCTTCTACAAAACCGAAGATCTGAAGGCTCATCCGCGTGACATCAATTGTCAGGGGGAGATAAGCGAAGTGCTCGATGTGTTGTTCGACGGAACAGGTATCACCTATCTTATCCGTGGCAATGAAATCATGTTGAAGAAAGAAAACCTGAACCGGATGAATGAAGCACAACAACAGCAGAAACGTACCATTACCGGTGTCGTAACCGACGGCTCCGCCAATAATGAGCCGCTTATCGGTGTGAACGTGTGGCTGAAGAACAGTGCTGTCGGTGTGATCACCGACATGAACGGAAAGTACAGCATCAATGTAGAGGGCGTAGGCGGTGTGCTTCAATTCTCCTACATCGGCATGAAAGATGTGGAAATCGCTATCGGCACACAGAACGTGGTCAATGTATCCATGCAACCCGATACGAAGACACTCGACGAGGTGGTGGTGGTAGGCTACGGCACGCAGCGCAAGGAGTCGGTGGTAGGCGCCATCTCTACCTTGGATGCCACCAAATTAGTGATACCGGGTTCGTCCATATCGAGTGCACTGGCAGGACAGCTCTCGGGCATCATTGCCATGTCCCGTTCGGGCGAACCGGGAAAGACCAGTGCTGCCGACTTCTTTATCCGCGGCGTCACCTCTTTCAAGGGAACTTCCACACCACTGGTGCTGGTCGACGGCATCGAACGCGACCTCGACCTGGTGGATGTTGAAGACATCGCTTCGTTCTCCATCCTGAAAGATGCCTCTGCTTCGGCTGTATATGGGGTGCGCGGTGCCAATGGCGTTATCCTGATTACGACCAAGAAAGGCTCCATCGGAAAGCCTCAAATCAATGCCCGGGCTGAGTTCGGATTCAACACGCCGCTCAAACGCCCATCGATGGCCAACTCGGCACAGTGGGCGGAGCTGTACAATGAGACGTATGGCAGAAAGTACTCCGACGAAGATATTCGGAAATACGGAGACGGAAGCGACCCCGACCTCTATCCCAACGTAGACTGGTTCAAGACGCTCTTCGATGATTTGGCAGAGACACAACGCGTCAATCTGAATATCTCGGGTGGCGGCGATCTTATCAAGTATTATGTGGCAGGCTCGTTCTACAACGAAGGTTCCATCTATCGGAATGCCGGTAACATATATGGTTACAACTCTTCCATTCGCTACAACAAATACAATTTCCGCGCAAACATGGACATCAACGTCACGAAAAGTACAACGTTGAATGTCAACCTCAGCAATATATACGAAAAGAAGTTCGGACCCGGATTTGCCGACAGCGACAGCGATATCTGGACATACGCATTCCTCACCTCTCCGAACGCTTTTCCCGTGGAATATTCCGACGGCAGATTCTCCGGTCCGGCTACCACTTCCGGTTATAACCCGTGGCTGATGCTGGCACATTCGGGCTATCGCGAACAGTTCTGGAACTCTGCCCAGTCACTTATCGGTATATCGCAGGATATGGGCGCGATATGGAAGCCGCTCGAAGGACTGACTGCCAATGTGAAGTTCTCGTGGGATGCCTGGAACACCACCATTCAGCGCCGCAGCAAGTCGGCAACGTGGTATCACGCTTTGGGACGTGACGCCGACGGTAACCTGACTTATGACGATAAAGACGGCGACGGTCAGTGGGATCCCGTATCTACCGGCAGCGAATCGTTAACTTACGGCATCGGACGCGACGGTACGATGACCACCTATCTGGAGGCTTCGTTGAACTACAACCGCGTGTTTGCCGACAAGCACAGGGTGGGCGCCTTGTTCCTCTACAACCAGAAGGTAAAGACCAAGACACAGGCAGGCGACCAGAACGCTTCTTTGCCCTATAAGAATCAAGGACTTGCCGGACGTGTGACGTATGCGTTTAAAGACACCTACCTTGCCGAAGTCAATATCGGCTACAACGGGTCGGAGAACTTTGCACGCGGTCACCGCTTCGGATTCTTTCCCGCATTCGGTATCGGCTGGATGATTTCGAACGAAGCGTGGTTTGAAAAAGCCACGAAAGTATTCGATTCCTTGAAGCTGAAAGCATCCTACGGAAAGGTCGGCAACGATGACATTGGCGGTCAACGCCGCTGGGTGTACGAGTCGACCATCGTCGACAGTGGAAGCTGGCAATACGGAAGCACTGCCAATCAGGGAGGAACAGGCATCCGCATCGGAGAGGTCGAGAACCTGTCGGCATCCTGGGAGGAAGCCCTGAAGCTGAATATCGGTCTCGAGTTTTCGCTGTTCAATAAGGTAAAGGTGCAGACCGAATATTTCCGCGAGAACCGCAAAGGTATCTTCCTGCAACGCGGCGGTCTGCCGGCTATTGTGGGCGTGTCGACCATTCCTTACGTAAATGTGGGCAAAACCCTGAATCAGGGATTCGATACATCCATCGAGTACAGCCAGAAGCTGGGAGAGGTACAGGTCACAGCTCGGGGTAATTTTACCTACAACCGGAACAAACTGTTGAACGAAGATACGCCCGACTGGGAATACAAGTATCAGAACCGCATCGGCAAACCGTTCGGAACCGACGGGTATATGCAGCCTTTCGGACTGGTAGCCATGGGACTGTTTCAAAGTCAGGAAGAGATAGACAGCAGCCCCGTGCAAAACTTCGGCACCTATCGTGTGGGCGATATTAAATACAAGGATGTGAACGGTGACGGTAAGATTGATGCACAAGACAAGGTAGCCATCGGCTATACCAATCTGCCGGAGATTACTTACGGATTTGGCGGAACAGCACAGTGGAAAGGCTTCGATTTCAGCGTATTCTTTCAGGGAGTGGCACATACCAACTTCTTCCTGAGCGGAACTTCCGTTACGTCGAACTTCTCGTCGGGCAACATGGAACGTGCCGCCATCAACAGCAACGTGTACGGCAATGTGTGGATGAGCACCAATAGCGCCGAACAGAATGCCCATGTCATCTATCCGCGTCTGGCTGTGGCAGGCGGAGCAGGGTCGACCAACAACAACCAGAACTCTACCTGGTGGCTGCGCGACGGCAGCTTCATGCGCCTGAAAAATGCCGAGATTGGCTATACCCTACCCAAAGACCTGATGGGCAAGACATTCATCAAGTCACTCCGTTTCTATGTTTCGGGCACCAACCTGCTGACATTCTCTCCCTTCAAACTGTGGGATCCGGAAAAGAACAAGAACTCTTCGCAAGGCTCCGGCTATCCGCTGAACAGGGTATTTATGGTTGGATTTAATGCAAACTTCTAATCTTTAGCAACGATGAAATATTTAAATAAACTATCACTCATATACATGCTCTGCTTTTGTGCAGGCATCATGACTTTGCTCTCTTCCTGCGAGGACTTTCTCGACCGGCAGGAGGACGAGAAGATGACATTCGACAAGATATGGAAGAACAAGGGTACCACGAAGCAATACTGGCTGAATGCCATGTCGTTTCTGCCCAACTTCAGCGGTGGTTACATCGGCGATAACGACCCCTATCTGGGCGCTTCCGACGAATGCTCCATTGCCTACGACCGCAGCTATCGCCTGATTAACTTCGGTTCGTGGAACGCATCGAATGTACCCTATTATTATATGGATAAGTACTACAAGGGAATCCGTGAGTGCAACATTCTCATGAAATATGTCTATACATGCTCCGACCTTACGGTCACGCAGGAAGACATGGACGAATGGTACTGGCAGGCACGTTTTGCCCGTGCGTACTACTATTTCCTGATGATGCAGGACTACGGACCGGTGTTCCTGCTGGGCGACGACCTGCTCGACTTTATGGCAACAACCGAATCGCTCTACCGTCCGCGCAACACATGGGATGAGTGTGTAGACTATGTGGTTTCCGAGATGACGGCATGTGCCAACAGCGATGCCATACTCACCCAAAGCGCCATGGCAAAGCTCGAGACGAAATGGGGACTGGCTACCAAAGGCGTTTGCAAGGCTGTCATATCCCGCCTGCTGCTCTATTCGGCACGCGACCTGTTCAATGGCAACACGTTGTATCGCAACGTAAAGAATCCGATCACGCCCGACTTCCCCGAACTCTCGGGTGTGAATATCTTCCCGCAGACCTATGATGCCGCCAAGTGGCTGAAAGCTGCCGACGCTGCCAAAGCGGTGATGGACGACGGTTCCTATAAGCTTTACCGGGCAGGCAACAACAATCCCTACGAAGATTACTACGGAGTGACGAATGTGACGTGGAACAGTGAGCTGATCTGGACGGACAGATACAACAACCGCTTCTACTGGGCAGTGGGATGCAAGCCCACCGGAACACCCGGAACAGCTTACGGAGCGGTCGGTCCTACGCAGCAACAGGTAGATGCTTATGCCATGAACAACGGCATCTATCCCATTACCGGTTACGAAAAGAACGGCTCTCCCATCGTCGACCGCGCTTCGGGATACGACAAGGACAAGGAGTTTGTGAAGTCTACATGGAGCTATCCGCGCAAAGGATGGACGAAACAAACCACTGATGTGAATATCACTTCGCCCAATATGTACAAAGACCGCGAACCCCGCTTTTACGTCAGTGTGTTCTTTGGCGATAACGACTGGTATCAAGGCTCTGTCAGCCGGAAAATATCGTTCGTCGAAGGCGCCAACGGCAATCAGACACACGACCATTCGAAGAGCGGCTATCTGGTCAATCGCTTTTTCGACCATACCAAGAATCCCGACAGCGATGGATGGGGAAACATCACCTTCCCGCTGTTCCGACTGGGCGAAACCTATCTCAACTTTATCGAATCGGTGCTGGAATGTAAGAAACGTGGCGTAGCCATGCCTGCCGATTACGAATCGCTTGCCATGAAGGTGTGGGCAGACCTGCGCGACCGTGCCGGACTGAAAACCATTACGGAGGCATATCCCGGCGCTTCGACGGATGAGCTGATTGAGCTTTGCCGGCGCGAACGCCGCGTAGAGCTGGCATTCGAGAAGCAACGCTACTTCGATACACGCACGTGGATGATTGCCGAGCAGACAGACGGCGGGGATATGTGGGGACTGAATGTCTCTTTCCTGTTGCCCAAAGGCAAGGATGCGTCGTACACGCCCGATGAATTCTGGAAGCGCTCATTGGTGGAAACACGTATATTCAAGTCGAATCACTACCTGTATCCCTTCTCGCAGCGTGAACTCGACCGTAACCGTTTATTAACTCAAAACTATGGTTGGTAAGATGTCTCATACTAAAAGAAACAGGTTTATGAAAAAGTATATGATTGTATTATCATTGATAGCAGCCGGACTCATCGTTCCGACAGCTTGTGAAGATAATAGAGATGAGTACCTGAGCGACTTTGATACAATTCTCTATCTCCGCGACAGCGGCGAACAGCTTTACACCGTTTATAAAACAGGTGAAGATACGACCTATATCGTCTCTGTGGATAAAGCCGGCTGGAAAGATAAGGCAACGGCACAAGTAAAAATAAGAGTGATGGACGATGCGGCGCTGACTGCCTTCAATGTGCTCGACGGCTCGAGCTACAAGGCATTCCCTGCCGAACTCTATTCGTTCACCGGCGGACAGTTGGACTTTGCCGGCAAGGATTTATACAAAAGATTGCCTGTCGAACTCTATACGGACGAGATGGACGACTTCCTGAAAGCGCATGAAGGCGATACCTACGTAGTGCCGATAGAGATTTATGACAGCAACGATTCGATCAATGCCAAGAAGAGCATGGCGTTTGTGAAGCCCGAAATAGCCATTCCTTATGTGGGATTCGAGACTTCGGGATACACATCGAGGGCACTTACGGATACGTTGAATGCGCCGACGCAGGCTGATTTCAGCTACCCGATCGTCTTGCCGCTGGACAACAGGTGGAACATCAATGTCGACGTAGCGATCGACCAGACATTGTTGGATGCGTATAACACGGAAAACGGGTTGAACTATACGCTGCTGCCCGAAGAAGCTTATACCATGAACAACCGGGTGCAGTTCACTTCGGACAAGCCTGCCGCAGCGCTGAACATTACAGTGGATCGCACCAAGCTGACCAACTACGGCAACTATGTCCTCCCCCTGCGTCTGGAGAAAACGGACAACGCTTACTTCCCGATAAGCCCGACGATGAATACGAACCTGGCAGGCATCTCTTATGTGCCCGACAAGAAGACGCTCAACAAGGTCGCACTCAAGGAGAATATGATTTCCATCTATCCCGATCCCACGAACGAGGGTTCGATAGCCGGGATGCTGGATGGCAACCTCGAAACGTACTACCACAGTAACTGGGGCGTAGGTTTGCCGTTGCCGCACTGGCTCACGTTTGCACTCGACCACGAAGTGTCAGCGCTCTACCTGGAATATACCACCCGGCATAACAACAACAACGGAGTGCCTTATGTGGTCAGTCTGGAAGGTAGTCTCGACGGGGTAACATTCAAGAAGTTTGCCCAGCTCAGTGTGGCTGAGAACGGTTTACCCACCGACAAATCGGCAACCTACCAATCGGAAGTACAAGTGGCTCCGCCGATGAAGTATTTCCGCTTCTCGGTAGAAAAAGCCGGCACAACCGGTACCGGCGGCAGTTTTGCCCTTGCCGAATTCAGACTTTGGACAGATTAACCTCCTGACCTCTTTTAATTACCAATTACTCCTCAGAGGCTGTGTCGAAAGTCGGATTAGCATCCCAAATAGTCGGAGCGCCCGACTAAGGTAGTCGGAGCGCCCGACTAAGGTAGTCGGAGTGCCCGACCAAGGTAGTCGGAACGCCCGACTAAGGTAGTCGGAACGACGGACTAAAAAAACGGATGTATCGCCCGACTTTCGAACAGCCTCTTGGTTCTATTAACATGTTGAATGCGACAGAAATATGAAGTATTTATATTCCATCCTGTTCTTTTCGCTGCTCCTTTGCTGCGCTTCCTGCAAGGACGATAAAGAACCCGCAGTACCCGAGTTCTCTATCGAGGCATCGGATTTGCTACACGACGTGACCGCGGAAGCGGCAGTCCTGTTTGTGCCCGTGAAGACCAATCTCGCCGCAACCGACTGGAGCGTGACGGCTACCGCTTCGTGGTGTACCGCCATGCAAAGCAACAACGCTTCGGGCAACGGGATAAGCATCGTCGTGCAAGCCAACGAAGGCATTGAAGTGCGCGAAGCAGCAGTCAAAGTAGCCTCCACCGTGCAGAGTTATACCATCCATGTCCGCCAGCTGGGCAGCCAACCCGTCATCCTGCTGAAAGAGGCAAATCCGACGATAGATGCCGGCGGCGGCGAACTCAAAGTGACCGTTACCTCCAACGTGGCGTACACCGTGTCGCTATCGGAAAACAGTGAGTGGCTCGCCGAGACACCGCATACGCGGACAATGACCAACAAGGTGTACACCTATCAGGTATCCGAAAACCGGTCGTACGACAAACGCACGGCAACGCTGACTTATACCTGTACCGACGACCCGAATGTGACCGCCCTTTGCACCGTCACCCAGCAAGCCAAAGACGGCAGCATGAGTTCGGTAGAGGTGGAGGGAGACATCAAGATCAAAGTGCAGAGTGGAAAGGACAGCGAGCATCAACCCGGCGCAGGCATAGAGAACACCTTCGACGGTAACATCGAAAGCGGCGACTATCACTCCATCTGGCAGCAGCCTGCCAACTTCCCCGTTACACTGGAGTATTTCTTCGACAGCCGGGGCGAAGACATGGACTACATCATCTATTACTCGCGCAGCGGCAACGGCAACTTCGGACAGTTCGACCTCTATCTGGCTACCGTCGACCAGCCGGAATATACGCTGTACGGCTCGTATGACTTTCAGCAGAAGCATGCACCGAGCAGGGTTGCCTTCGCCACCCGTCAAGAGAAAGTCACCGCAGTGAAGTTCTCCGTCCGCAGCGGATTGGGCGACTTTGTGAGCTGCCGCGAGATGGAGTTCTACCGCTACAACGACCATCCTGCCATCAATGCCCGGCTGCTGACCGTATTCACCGATATAACCTGCTCGGAACTGCGGGAAGACGCCACGCCCGAAGCCATCAACGCGCTGCCCGGCTACTTTGCACAGCTGGGATTCGCGCTCTACAACAACAGCTACGACGAATGGGAGAAGGAGTTCCGCGTACAGCGTTATCAGCCCTACAGCGTGCCCGAAGAGTGGGCTGCCACTTTGCTTACCAAGAAATACGGCAATCTGGACAACCCCACGGGCATCTATGTGGAAGCCGGCGATTCGATCGTGGTACTGGTGGGCGACACCTACGGACACCAGCTCTCCCTGCAATGTATCGGCGACGAAACGGCAGGCGGCGACACGCCCTACCTGCAAACGGCAGCCGGCGGCGAGACCTTCTTCCTTTCGCAAGGAGTGAACAAACTGGGATTTGCCCAAAAAGGCATGTTGTTCGTGATGTATAACACCGACATTGCCTCGCCCACTGCCAAGCCCGTCAAGATACATATCCCCCCGGGAAGCGGCAAGGTGAGCGGCTACTTCGATGTGGCAACACACCAAACCAACGATCGCTACAAGGAGCTGATTGACAAAGCGGGGTATAAGTATTTCTGTGTGCGGGGCAGTCGCATCATGTTCTACTTCCACACGCAGCAGATGAAAGATGCCGTGCCTTACGACATACTCTCTGCCATCCATCTGTGGGACGACATTATCGGCTGGCAACAGGAACTGATGGGCATCGAAGAGGTGCATCCGTCACGGTTCAACAACCACATCTTCGCCATCTCTCCCGAAGGCAGCTACATGTGGGCAAGCGATTACCGCATCGGCTTTGTCTATACCTACCTGAAGAATATCCTGCTGAAGGAAAACGTGATGGCTGCCAAAGACAATGCCTGGGGACCGGCACACGAGATCGGACACATCCATCAGGCTGCCATCAACTGGCCTACCTGCACCGAGTCGTCGAACAACCTCTTCTCCAACTACGTGCTCTACAAGTTGGGCAAGTACTGCTCGCGCGGTACGGAGCTGAGCGGAGTAGCCAAGTCGCGTTGCGAGTACGACGAGGTGTGGGCAAATATGGGAAGCGCGTCGGGGGTTGCCGTCAATGAGATTCACATGCGCATGCACTGGCAGCTGTGGAACTACTACCACCGTTGCGGCTACATGCCCGACTTCTGGCAGAAGCTCTTCAAGGCGCTGCGCAAGGAACCGCTCAACGGCAATCGGTCGCCGGGTCATGCACAGTTGCTGTTTGCCATGACAGCCAGCCGCATTGCCAATGAGAACCTGACCGACTTCTTCGACTTCTGGGGCTTCCTCACTCCGGTCAACACCGAGGTAGACGATTACGGCAAGTACCCATACACGGTGACCGATGCCATGATCGACGAAGCCAAGCACTACATGGCGCAATTCCCCGCTCCCCGACATGCTTTCTACTACCTGGAAGACCGGAAGGAGGGCGATGTGGGCATCGAATCCTACAAGCCCGGCGATGTGGGCTACTACACCCGGTTCGCGGAGAACACCCGAATAACCAAAGAGGTGTCGTGCACCCGTTCCGGTCGCACCGTCAGCATCCGGAACGGCGACGAGGCGGTAGCCTTCGAGGTGCGGAAGGATGGACGGCGCATCTACTTCTCCAACTTCTACACCTTCACGGTGCCCGATAATATCCCGCTCGACGGCACGGAAATATACGCCGTGCAGGCTGACGGTACACGAATCAAAGCAAAAGAATAGAATTATTGGATTAGGCAGCGGACATGGATTGTCCGCAAACGGGCGGAGTGTTCGATAACGGACACTCCGCTTCTCTTGTAATGCGCTGATAGAGAGAAACACTAACCCTTTGGCACGCTTTGTGTCCGAAGAGAAGAAATTCAATACGCATATTGTCCGATGAAAACCCTCTACTACTCTCTCCGCACACTGACAAAAGGTCGGGGCGGAAACATGCTCAGCGTAGTGACGCTGGCACTGGGACTGCTCATGTCCGTCTTCCTGTTTGCCCGCGTGGCTTTTGAGTTGAGCTACGACAACTTCTGGCGCGATGCCGACCGACTCTGCTTCATCACTACCGCCTGGATAACCGACGATAAACCCTCCCCTGCCGGTCGTTATACCATTCAAGCCATCCCCCGTGTGATAGCCGAGGCATTCCCCGAACAGGTGGAGTGTGTCACAACCACGTTCTCCTTTGCGGGCGATCACTTCAGTCTGGGCGAACAAAACTACACGCTACCCTCCCTGATTGCCGACACCGCCTATTTCGCCACGATGGGTCTCGACCTGCTCGAAGGAGACCCGACCGACCTGTCGCAACCCGACGTGGTGTTCCTTTCCGCTTCGGCGGCACGGCAACTGTTCGGCAGCGACAATCCGTCAGGCAAGACACTCTCGTACAAGAGCTATGCCGGCACTCTCTCTCTGCTCGTGCGGGGCATCTATCGCGACATACCCTTCAATACCGAGCAGAAGCGTGCGCAAGCCATCCTCTCCTTTCCCACCATCGAGAAGCATGGCATGGCGCGGCTGGGGTGGAACAGCGGTGGCAACTTCGAGGCTTTCGTCCGACTGCGTTCGGGCGCCGATGCCGACGCGGTGAGCGCCCGTTTGTCTGCCGTTGTCGCCGACCACCTGCCTGCCGACAGCGGGTTGACACTGCGCATGGGAGTGTCGCCGCTGCGCGACCAGCACCTCGAGGATGCCCGGGTGCGTAAGATGATAGCCATCATGACGTTGCTGGGCGCCATGCTGCTGCTCACGGCGGCATTCAATTACGCCCTGACCGCCATCTCTTCGCTGGCATGGCGAGCCAAAGCCATCGGCGTGCACAAGTGCAGCGGCGCCTCCGGCAGCGGCATCTTTCGCATGTTCATGACCGAGACGGGCGTGGTGATACTCGCCTCACTCACGCTGGCAGCGCTGTTGGCGTGGATGTTCAGCGACAAGATAGAGGAGCTGGTGGGCGTGCCTTTTGCTTCGCTTTTCGACCGGCACAACCTCTGGGCGCCGTTGGGTGTGGTGTTCGTGCTGCTGATGGCAGGCGGCGGAGTGCCTGCCGCGCTCTTTGCCCGCATCCCCGTGACGCAAGTGTTCCGGCGTTTCACCGACGGCAAGCGGGGCTGGAAGCGTGCGTTGCTCGTGATGCAGTTTGTCGGAGCGGCATTCGTGGTGGGAATGACGGCGCTCGTTGCGACTCAGTATCATTATGTGGTCGACCGCGACCGCGGATACCGCACCGACGGCGTCGCCTATACGTTCGGATTGAGCGGCGACGAGAGCGCCCTGAGCCTGCTGCGCGGACTGCCTTATATCGAACAGGTCGCCACAGCCAACGCCAACCTGCTGAACTTCCCGGCGCCACACGTTGTCAAAGACCCGCAGGGCAACGAACGGTTCCATCCCCGTTATACCGAGTTCGACCGGGACTTCCTCGACTTCATGGGGATGCAGCTTGCCGAAGGACATGCCCCGACGGGAGAAGGTCAGCTGTTGGTGAACCGCACCTTTGTCAAACAGATGGGCTGGACAGACAACGGAATCGGGCAGCGGATAGCGCCTTACGGCACGGTGACAGGCATACTGGACAGCTTCAGCTTTGCGGCGCAACCTGCCGACAACGAACCGGTGATGGTGGGGTGGCTCAACGAAGCGGGTCGGTGTGTGCATGTCCGCCTGAAAGCCCCCTGCGGGGAGAACCTGCGCCGGCTGAACGATGAGATGCACCGCGTCTATCCCACCAGGAAGGCAACCTTCCGCCTGTTGCAGGCAGAGATGGACAGCATCTACGACTCCACCCGGGTGTTTCGCGACATCACGTTGTTGGCTACGCTGTCCGCGCTCTTTATCGTGCTGATGGGCGTACTGGGATATACCAACGACGAGATACGCCGCCGCTCCAAGGAGATAGCCATCCGCAAGGTGAACGGAGCCGGGATAGCCGACATACTCAACATGTTCTGCCGCGAGACGTTCTGGCTATCCGTGCCTGCGGTAACGGTAGGTACGGCGCTCTCCTTCCGGGCAGGCGAAGTGTGGAAAAGCCAATTCCGCGAAACCATCGCCATGCCTGCGGCGACAATCATCACCTGCGAGCTTGCCCTGTTGCTGCTCATTGCGCTTTGCGTGACGGTCAAGGCATGGCAGGTGAGCTGCGAGCCTCCCGCACGGA
>JAISGR010000015.1 GCA_031262995.1 Prevotellaceae bacterium
CTGATTCGCTCGAACATGGCATTGATGGAGGCTTGAAACGGAAGGATATAGAAGATGCGCCCTCGGCAACGTTTCATCAGGAAGTCGGTCTTGCCTGCGCCGGTCGGAGCTTTGACGAAGGTGTGCCGTTTGCCTTCGTCCGAAGGGATGAGCGACAGCGGGTAGAGTGCATGCTTGCGGTTGTAGAACGCCGTATCGGGCATTGCAAACAACCTCGGAATGTGCCCGTGAAAGTCACCGACAGCCGACGCAAAATGGTCGGCTCCCATCAGCAAGCCTTTCCATGGCGACCAGTTCTTCCCTTTGCCGCGACAGTACGCTATGGCATATTGATAGGCTTCCCGGGCATCCTCTTGAGACAGGGCAGATGTCGTCATCCCCAATTCTTCCAGCAGACCGCAAGCATCCTTGCTCCATGTTTCAAAGCCTTTGACATGAATGTCGAAATTCTCTTCATAGTCGTATACCAAATCCAGAAACCCTCGACGTGAGCCGTTGGGATCCATACACTTGACCGATTTATGGTGTGCTACAATCATCTCTATAAGTGGAGGCCAGATAGATGTGTCGACCATCTTCAGGAAGAACAGCGACGCAAGTTCATGTCGAAAAGGCTTGGCGGTTGGGTCGACCGCTGTCGTCAGTCGCCTTTGAAACTCGGGGCTGGCTTTGCCGATGTCGTGCAAAAGCCCCCCGATGCGGGCTATCTCCTCATCCATACTGGCATAGCGGGCAGCCTCCCCGGCAAAGGAGGCGACCAATTCGAGGTGCGAACGAAGCGAAGTGCCGCCGTTCCGTTCACTCTTTGCCAAGATGGAATCGTATTTACTCATACGTATTCTTTGCGAATAGGCGTTCCCGTAATCTCAATTGCTCCGTACATCGGGCTGTTGTCGTCGTATTGATTGTAACCGACCATAAATGCCTTATCGCTCTCTCCGAAGCGAAGCTCATAACCATCTAGGCGGTTAAACTCATCCTCACACATCTCCATTATCTCATTGTCCGGAAACAATAAGTCTTCGTTTCGGCAAAGACAGATATGCTGGCAAGCAGCTCTTTGAGCATCCTCTTCACGAGCGAAAGCCAACAACAACGAGGGATAGAGCAGGACACCGCGTATCAGCACAGCCTTTTCACGTTGATACATCTTGTTGCTCTTCTTCCAAGCTTTGGCTTGAATCGTCTCTTGCTGTGGATTCACACCGGCATAACTCAACTTGTGTCGAACAATCTTTGAGATACCCCTGTGCTGTAACAGTTCGGGAAACAGTTTCTTCTCAATTCCCTCCACGATGGATGGCGTTAGGAATTGCTGACTAAAAGTCTCAAGGTCTCTAACAGCCGTCCAAGGCTTGATAAAACCAAACGTACCGGAATATTTCACTACATAATAGATCATCTGATGCCTCCTTTCTTTAATAAACTGCACCAAACCCGATACCTGTAGAACTTCCGAGACCGACATTCCGCACAAACAGCTTGCTGTCGGGGCGTCCTTCGATGATGACGGGGCATTGGCTGGCTTTGCTTCGGATGCCGCGATATTCAATGACCTTGATTTTTGCTCTCGGGTCAGCGGTGTCGAACCGTATGCGCAGCGACGGATCTGCCGGCAAACCGGCTGCCTGCATCTTGTGCTGAATCGTTTCCGTGAGAAGTCTGTCGGCTTCCGGGTCTAAATAGGTGTAATGATGGTCATTAACACCCTCCTCTGCCCGCTTTACCAAGATAGGAGTGGCGCAACAGAAAATATCTGTCTCAGACAGATCCGGATCGTCCTCAATACAAATGTCTGTCACGTGCATCCCAAAGCAGATCTCCGGGTCGTCCATGATGGAACGGATGATTTGCTTTACGGGTGTCTCATCATGGAAACTAATAAACATCTTTGCACCGTAGGGAAAGTTGAATCCCTTTTCCGTCGGTTTGCCATGCAATAGCCACGAAAAGGAGTATAGAGACAATGCGCCGTGGAAAGAGTTGTGACCGAGCCATTTATGGATAGCACCGACTAATTTGGGTCGATAGCTGTATAAAACGGTTTCCTCATTAGGGGTGGTTGTTATGTGTATTCTCATAGTTATATTTTTTGTGCAAATGTATATAATCTATTTTACAAAACTATCTCTAAGCATATTTTTATCATCAACCAGTTATTAAGACGAACCGTCTCCGCCTCGGAAGACGGATCGTCTTCCCCTCGAAAGACGGATCGTCTCCGCCTCGGAAGACGGATCGTCTTCGCCTCGGAAGACGGATCGTCTCCGCCTCGAAAGACGGATCGTCTCCGCCTCGAAAGACGGATCGTCTTCGCCTCGGAAGACGGATCAATCTTCTTCAGTCCGCTGCGTAGGTTGAAGGTACGTTCATTTACAGCAACTACCGGTAGTCGTCAACGTCGACTACCGGTAGTTGCAAACTCCAATGAGGGGCAAGTATTCATTGCATGGAGATGGATTGTACACCCTTTTGTCGGGTGTCAGGGAATGACTGTCAGGCTTTCAGTTCTTTCAACGTTTCGTCCAGCATCTGGTCGATGGTGTCCATTTGCTGCCGTTCGTCGTTCAGATTTTTGCGGATAATCTTCTCGGCAATATCTACCGAAAGGGTGGAGACTTCCCGCCTCAGGGAGCGGATGGCTTCCTCTTTCTCTTGCCGGATGCGCTCCTTTACGTCGTCAAGTTCTTTTTGCGCGGCAGCCTGTGCCTGCTGTTGGGCTTGAAGAATCATCTTGTCGCGCTCTTGCGTAGCTTCTTTGAGGATGCGTCCCTGCTCTTTGCGGGCATTGGTAATCAGCTCGTCGCCTTCCTGTTTGAGGCGTGCGAGCTGGGCGTTGGCTTCCTTGGCTACTTCGAGCGACTGGTCGATGTAGGCTTTGCGTCCTTCTACCATTTTGGTGATGACGGGAAAGCCGTATTTTGCCAGTATCACGAATACCACGCCGAATGCCAAGACCATCCAGAAGAGCAGTCCGAAATCGGGTAATAACAGTGACATTGTGCGCTTTTTAGTTTAACAGGAAGACCATCAGACAGACGACCAATGCCAGCAGGGCAACACCTTCGACCAGGGCGGCGATGATAATCATGTTGCTGCGGATATCGCCTTTCACTTCGGGCTGACGGGCAATGGCATCCATTGCCTGACCGCCAATCTTACCTATACCTATACCTGCGCCGATGGCTGCCAGTCCGGCACCGATGGCTGCGCCCAGCTTCACGAGACTTGTGCCGGCTGCTGCTTGTAACAAAACGGTTAATAACATACGCTTTAGTTTTTTTTGATGATTAATTGCTATTGATTTTTTATGCTCACTTTTTCCTTGCCGGCGCTCTTCTCCTGTGCCAATCCGATGAATACAGCCGAAAGCATCGTAAAGACATACGCCTGAATGAAGGCTATCAGCACTTCGAGCAGGTTCATGAAGATGTTGAAGAGCACCGATATGACGGTCATCGTACCATTCAACGCTGCGCCCATGCCTGCCGTCAGGAAGATGAGGCTGGTGAGCACCAGCATCGACATGTGTCCCGAAAGCATGTTGGCAAACAGACGTATCATCAGGGCAAACGGCTTGGTGAAGACGCCGAAGAACTCGATGAAGGGCATCATCGGTATCGGTACTTTGAGCCACCAGGGCACGTCAGGCCAGAAGATCTCCTTCCAGTAGGTCTTGGTGCCGAACAAATTGACGGTAAGGAACGTGCATACTGCCAGCACCATGGTGACGGCGATGTTGCCCGTTACGTTGGCGCCGCCGGGAAAGAACGGTATCAGCCCCATCAGGTTGCCGGTGAAGATGAAGAAGAACACCGTGAGCAGATAGGGGGCAAACTTGCGGTAGTTCTCGCCTACGCACGACTTGATGACGTCGTCGTAGATCATCATGATGAACATCTCCATGAAACCGATGAAGCCGCCCGGTGCGGCGCTTCCCTGCGGGTGACGGCGATACCAGCGTGCCACCCCCAGAATGAGGGCAACCACCAGCAGGCTGTTGATCAGCAGCGCAAAGGTTACCTTGGTGATGGAGATGTCCCACGGACGCACTTCGTTGCCTGCGGCATCGTGCTCCACCACTTTGCCTTCGTAGCGGCTGCCTGCCGGCGCAATGGAGAGTCCTTCGTAGCTGCCGTTCGCTTGGAGGCGTGACGACAGAAAGGCGTGCCATCCCGTCTGCTTGCTGTACACGATGATGGGCAGCGGAATGGATAGGGGCGTTTTGTCTATCGTGGTGATGTGCCATTCGTAAGCATCGCCGATGTGTCCGAAGATGATTTCTTTCACATCCACACTCCCTTTTTTGTCCGCTTCGGCAGGGACATCGCCGACAGCATGCGCGGGCAGGACGAAACCTGTCAGGAGCACGAGCAGCAGGAGTGCAGGCAGTTTATTGATTCTTTTCATTTTGAACATTCTTGTGTTGAACGGACAACTCTACGCACACGGTGGCTTCGTTGTTGTTTTGTTCCACAAAGCCGCCGTCGATGGCGAGGGTCTGTGCCCCGTCACCCGCTGTCGGTTCGTAAGACACGTTGCCTGCCGCGAGTACCGATACAATGGGAGCATGACCGTACAGGATGACAAACTCGCCCATGACGCCGGGCAATGTAACGCTTGTCACTTCGCCACTGAATATTTCCCGTTCGGGAGATACGATATGTAAGCGCAATCCGTTCATTGCTTCTTGATCTTTGCCGCCTTTTCCAGCAGTTGCTTGCCTTTCTCTATCGCCTCTTCTATGGTGCCGACGTTGAGGAATGCGGGTTC
>JAISGR010000032.1 GCA_031262995.1 Prevotellaceae bacterium
ATGGAGCGCAGTTGTCGCATGGCATTCTCGCGGTTCTTGGGCTGGTCGCGCGTTTCGGTGTTCTCGATGAGAATCTCCTCCTCCTCGCCGGTGTAGGGGTCTTTGAACTGATAGCGCAGCCTGACGCCCGACTCCACCTTGTTGACGTTCTGTCCGCCGGCGCCGCTGGAGCGGAAGGTGTCCCACGAGATGTTGGCAGGCTGGATGTTCACCTCGATGGTGTCGTCCACCAGCGGGGTGACGAAGACCGAGGCGAACGACGTCATGCGCTTGCCCTGTGCGTTGAAGGGCGATACGCGCACCAAGCGGTGCACGCCGTTCTCTCCCTTGAGGTAACCGTAGGCATAGTCGCCCGATATTTCGATGGTGCAGGTCTTGATGCCTGCCTCGTCGCCCTCCTGCAGGTTGGCGATGACGGCTTTGTAGCCGTGTGTCTCGGCATAACGCAGGTACATGCGCATCAGCATGCTTGCCCAGTCCTGACTTTCGGTGCCGCCGGCGCCCGAGTTGATCTTCAGCACGCAGTCCATCTGGTCAGCCTCTTCGCGGAGCATGTTCTTCAGTTCGAGCGCTTCGACGGCGGCGAGGGCGCGGGTGTATGCCTCGTCCACCTCCGCTTCGGTCACGAGTTCGTCGCGGTAGAAGTCGAACGAGAGTTGCAGCTCGTCGCACAGCGTCCGCACCTCCTGATAGCCGGCAATCCACTGTTGAAGCGCCTTCACCTTCTTCATCTGTGCTTCGGCAGCTTTCTGGTCGTCCCAGAAGCCGGGGGCTTGCGTACGCAGCTGTTCCTCTTCGACCTGCACCTTTTTGCCTTCGATGTCCAAGTAGCGGCAGAGGGCATCGGTGCGTTCCTTGATATCCTTGAGTTGTTCGGTAGTAATCATATATATCCGGTAAATGAGCCGCAAAGGTAGGCTTTTGGTTGAATACGGCGGCTTTTCTACCGGAAAATCTTACTTTTGCACCTCCTTAATCAACTCATTACAAACAAGCAAAGTATGAAAAGTAAGGGAACCGTATACGGCATCGTGCTGTCCGTGCTCATTGTGGCGCTGCTGGCAGGCAATCTGTTGCTGGGCACCATCGACATCCCCGTCCGTGCCGTGTGGCATATCCTGACGGGGGGTGCGGAGGAAGAGCCTGCCGCCTGGCGCTTTATCCTGCTCGAGTCGCGGCTGCCGCAAGCGGTTACGGCGCTGCTGTGCGGTGCGTCGCTGGCGGTATCGGGCTTGCTGCTCCAGACGGCATTCGGCAATCCGCTGGCAGGGCCGTCGATACTCGGCATCAACTCCGGAGCCAATCTGGGTGTGGCGCTGGTGATGCTGGCAGGCGGCGGTGCGGCGGCAAACGGTCTCTTCGCCCTGAGCGGATTCTTTGCCGTGGTGGCAGGCGCCTTTGTCGGGTCGATGCTCATCATGGGCATCCTGCTGGCGCTCTCCACCCTGATACGCAGCAACGTGATGCTGCTCATCACGGGCATCATGATAGGCTACGTCACCTCCTCCTGCATCTCGCTGCTCAACTTCTTTGCCACTGCCGAGGGAGTACATTCCTACATGATATGGGGAATGGGCAACTTCGGCGGGGTGTCGCGTGCCCAGCTGCCGTGGTTTGCCGCCTTGTGCGGCGCCGGACTGCTGCTTGCCGTGCTGCTCATCAAGCCGCTGAATGCCCTGTTGCTGGGCACGCGCTATGCGGAGAACCTGGGCGTGAACATCCGGCGCACCCGCAACCTGTTGCTGCTGGCTACCGGGCTGCTCACCTCCGTCACCACCGCCTTCTGCGGTCCGGTTGCTTTCATCGGACTGGCGGTGCCGCACATTGCCCGGCTGCTGCTGGGCACCTCCAACCACAACTCGCTCATGCCCGTCACGCTGCTGTGCGGCAGTGTCATTGCGCTGCTCTGCAACCTGATCTGCATCCTGCCCGGCGAGGGAGGCATCATCCCGCTCAATGCCGTGACGCCGGTACTGGGTGCGCCGGTCATCCTGTATGTCATCATCAACCAGCGAAAGATACAATACTTCAATTAGCGCACATCCTTTCACTTGCAACGATCAATCCCAATCCTATGAACAGAACGGTAATGGAGGCAGCTCATCTTGCCATTGGCTACCAGGCGGGGCAACCCGTTCACGGAGATCTCTCTTTCCGGCTGTATGCCGGCGAGCTGACCTGTCTGCTGGGCGCCAACGGCACCGGCAAGTCGACCCTGCTGCGTACGCTGGCAGCCGCGCAACCGCCGCTGTCGGGCAGCTTGCTGCTGATGGACAAGCCGCTGTCTGCCTGCACCGAGCGCGAGCGGGCACGCACCATCGGCGTGGTGCTGACCGACAAGACGCAGGCGGGCGGGCTGACCGTCTACGAGCTTGTTGCCCTGGGACGACAGCCCCACACCGGCTTCTTCGGTCGCCTCAACCGGCGCGACAAGGCGCTGATCGACGAGGCGCTGGCTGCCACAGGCATCCGCCACAAAGCCGGTTGTCACACCGCCGAACTCTCCGACGGCGAACGGCAGAAAGCCATGATTGCCAAAGCGTTGGTACAGGAGTGTCCCCTCATCCTGCTGGACGAACCCACTGCCTTTCTCGATGTGGTGAGCCGCATCGAGATGATGAAGCTGCTCCATCGCCTTGCCGCCGAGCAGGGCAAGGCAATCCTCCTCTCCACACACGACGTGGAGCAGGCGTTTGTGCTTGCCGACCGCCTCTGGCTGCTCTCCCCGCAGGAGGGCTTGGAGTGCGGAACCACCGAGGAGATGTGGCAGCGCGGCGCGCTCGACAAGCTGCTCCGACATACCGACATCCATATAAAGGAGGAACCTTCGGGCATTACCATCTTTCGGCGGAAGACGTTCTGAGACACCGACGCGCCGTTTGGGTGCAATACCCGACACACACACCGCATCGGTTGTGTCACCATCGAGACCGCAGGGCGACAAAAGGGCGCTTTGTGTCATTCCCTGCCATTGACCACCCCGCATTATTCCACAATGTGTAGAAACTTGTGCTTCCGTTTGCTTGGCTGAGGAACCGCACAGGGGCTAATTTTGCACCCGCAATTGCAACGCTCATCCATTCACCGGAGCTTGACCCGGGACATGTATTGCGCAGCATGTTCCGGAAGAGTGCTCCCTCATTCAAACTAAGTTATTGCAATTAAAACACTGAAGAAAAATGAAAAGTAGATTATTCCAAGTCGCTTGCATGAGCCTCATCATAGGCTTGGCAGCATGTTCGAAAGCCGTTGACGATGTTCCGACCGATAACACGGACAACGGCGAACCCACTCTCATGGCGCTGAAACTGAGCTTCCCCACATCCGAACAAACCCGCGCCGGCGAAGAGACGGGGCTTGCCGATGAATCGGCTATCCGGACGATAGACATCCTGATATACGGGCAGAACCGCATCCTGTTGGACAGCAAACACTTCACATCCACGGACTTCACCCTTCAGAACGGCAGCTACACGGCAACCCAACTGATACAGACCACCACCGGACTGAAGTATGTGTTTGCGGCAGCCAACCTCCCCGACAACCTCCTGCAATCGATCAAGGCTGCCCGCGACGTCAATACGCTGACGGATGATGCCTACACCATCGACAGGGCTGCCATTGCCGGAGCCGACGACGACGCCTTCATCATGTGCAGCAGCAAGCTGACGGGACAGACGCTGAAGAGCTACACGCCGACCCCGGAACAGGAAGGTGTCGCCGACCCGCAACTGCCCCGGGAGAATCGGTTCGACATCCAGCTGATACGCATGGCTGCCAAGGTCACCGTGACCGAAGCGAATAACCTGAGCAAGGTGATGCACAACGGCAGGCTCGTCGGCGATTTGGAGTTTGCCATCGACCACTACAACAACAAGTCGTACCTGATACAACGAAGCGCACCCGACTTCATCGACCCCAACTGGGACGAGACCGGCTGGCGAACAGCCCCTGACGGCAAAACGGTCACCTCGATTGCGGAGAGCAAATACTGGGATGATCTGGCAAAGAAGACACCCGGTAGCGACTACCTCACGGTGGATGCCTCCGGCACCGACTTCAACAGCCTGGCAAAGACCTATGTATCGGAAAACAGCTCCGAACCGGGCATCCTGCTGAAAGGCACCCTGACACGCCTCATCGTACGCGCCACCTTCCTCCCCGGCAAGGTGTACGAAACCGATGCCGCCGCCACCGGCTTCCCCGTCGGATACAAGGAGGTCGACGGCCCGGCAACCGCCACCACCTTCTACAAGATTACCAACAGCGCCGGACAAGCCTTCTTTACGCTCAACAAGAACGATGTGGCAGGCTTGAGCAAAGCCGTAGGAGCAACCACCGGCGCAGCCGAAGAGATTGAATATACCGACGGCAAGTGCTACTACAGCTTGTGGCTCAACAGCCATGCCAATGCCGGAGCGGCACGCTACCAGACCCTGCGCAACCAGTACTATGCCTGCACCATCACCGGAGTACATGCGATAGGCAGCCCCAGGGAAGAGCTGGACGACCTCGAAACACCGATGATTGAGCCGGCAACCGACATCTCCGTGGAGATCGCGGTGAAGACATGGGACGTGGTTACCAACAGCTACGTACTGGGCGAATAACCGAAAGAAAGCGTAAGCGCTACGCTGCCTTAGCGTAAGCGCTACGCTATCCTAACGTAAGCGCGCGTTCCAACCTTTATACTCACGCCGAACCCACGATGGCTGCCGGCAATGGGATTGCCGGCGAATCATCAGTAAAGAATAGTAAGGAAAGGAGTACAATCCAATGAGAACAAAGAGAACTGCTGTATATCTGGGTATATGTCTGCTTTTTGTCGCCTGTGTGCACGAAGGGTTTGTCGTACCCCCTGTCACCGACGCACCCGTACGGGAGGTGTTGTTTAGCGTCTCCATCCCCAAAAGCCAAACGACCCGCGCCCTGAACGCGACGGACGAAAACACGATAGCATCCGTCAACGTGCTGGCATTCAGGTATGATGCCGCCAATGATGTCTACTACTATGCCTACCACTCTACCGGCAGGATAACCACATCCGGCAACCGCAACCCGACGTACGCGGTCATGGCACACATACTGCCCGAGCAGCAGCAGTTTGTCGTCATTGCCAATGCGGCGGCAGAGGTGAACAGCCTCGTGAGCCTCCTCTCTGCCACAGAGACCCGAATCACCAAGAACCGGCTGCTGAAACGGCTCCAAATAGACCTCACCGACAACGGCGGCAAATGGAACACCGGCGACGAAGCACACCCCTTTACACCGCTCCCCATGTGGGGCGAGAGCCTGCCGGTGACGGTCGACGCCCACACCGGAAACATCTCCGACACCCCCCTCCCGCTGCTGCGCATGGTGGCACGCATCGACGTCGCCCTCACCACCGACCAGCCGGAGAAGACCGTCGACAAGTTCCGCCTCAAGGAGGTCTATCTGTACAACTATCAGGCGCGGGGCTGCATCGTGCCTGCCGCCGACGCCTACAACCGGAACGAGCAGCGCGTGCTGACCCCCACACTGCCCGCCGACGGGAATGACAATGCCTACAAGCCGGTCTCTACCCCCGTACGGTTCGACCGGACAGACCCGCAAGAGAGGGCGATACAGGGAGAGATTTATGCCTTCGAGACGGCGGCAACCGACGAACGGAACCAATCGACCTGCCTCGTGGTGGGCGGCACATACAGCCCCGACGGCAACTTCGACGAGGCAGCAAACACTTACTACCGCGTCGACTTCCGCGACATGCAGACAGGCGATCCGATCGACCTGCTGCGCAACCACCACTACATCATCAACATTACCGAAGTGATGGGCGAAGGGTACGAGACGCCCGAAACGGCGTTTGCCGCCCAATCGGTCAACCTCACCGCCGAGGTGCTGCAATGGAACCAGCCCCACATGGACTACGTTGTTTTCGACGGCACATCGGTGCTCGGCATCAGCTCCGACAACTTCGAGTTCTACCGCAACGAGGAGCGCAAGGAGATCGAAGCGGGCAACGTGCTCTATGTCTACACAGACTTCCGGTCGAACGATCCGGCTGTGCCGTCGGGCTGGTACGTCAAATCCGTGTGCGACGGCAACGGCAAAACGTATGCAGACTTCAACGACTGCTGGCTCAAGCTGCACGACGACCAACACGAACTGTTGTCGATAGGCGCGGACAGAGGCAACAAAGCGGTGTATGCCCCCGGCGAGAACAGGCAGCTGCACCTGACGTTCGGTGCCATCGACGAGGCGGAGGTCAACGGTCGTTCGGTGGTCATCACCTTCGCCGCCGGTCGGTTGGAATATCCCGTTACGGTGACGCAGCGCGAGGATTACATCTGCGACATCCGCCTGCACTACAGCAACGCCGGCGAACCGGACAAGCTGTATGAGCTTGCCAACGGCTCCATGCTCACCTTCGTGGCAAACACGGGAATCCGCCCCGCCGCCAAGACCATTGTCATGGACATCATTCCCCGCGAAAGGAACGTGGAGCTGTCGTGGAGCAGTGTCGGCACCACCGTACACAACCTCGTTTCGCCCGAGAACGGATTCACCGAAGAGCTGGGCTGGAAGCACAACCTCAAAGCCGACCCCGAGACCGGAAAAGCCAAGCTGATACTATCGCCCGAACCGCTCACCGAGGAGGAGCGGGCAAACGGACGCATCAGCGTCGTCACCCTTCAGCTGGAGTTCGACAGCAAGGTGGTGACCCGCATCTTCACCCTGCGGCAGATGGAGTACATGGGCGACCTGTCAGACCCCGAACCGCTCTACCTGATGGACGACGACAGCTACGAACTCACACTCAAGACCAACGTGAGCTGGCAGGCAGAGGTCATCGACGACCCGTGCGACATCCTGACGCTGAAGAATACGCGGGGCGCTGCCAACATGAAGCCAGGCAACCGCGTGGCGTTCGGCTTTAAGGACTTTGCACAGTCGTATCGTAACCACAAGGAGGCGTACAAAAGGTATCAGGAAAGCAAAACGTGGACACCCGACAAGGGCATGGCATCGGCAACCATCGCCTTCTTCCACACCAACGAAGCCAACGAACGGATAGACTTGGGGTACCGCACCGTGTATGCCACGCCCCTGACGGTGTCGAAAGCGCAGGTCGGCGTAGCGGCACGGACTGCCGACCCCAACAACCCCACCCCCTGCCTGTCCGAACCGGTTACCGTACGGGGAAGGAGCGGCACCACGTGGCTGCCGTGGCACGACCTCTCCTGCTCGGCAAGTACGGAGCGCACCAAAAACGGAAAGATTTACCTGCACAACCACCACGTGCAATTGGTCGCCGGCGGCGGAACGACGGTGATCGCTGCCCATCCGGAACTCACCTACAACACCGCCTCACCGGCAGCCTACATCCCCACCGGTACGCCGCAGCCCTGCAACAGCGCCTTCCGATTCAGCTTCGATCCGGTGCAATTTCCCAACCGGCTGATACCGGACATCGCTTCGCATGTACGCTTCTACATACCGGTAGACGGAGAGAACGTATGGGTGCCCAATGCCACGGTGACGGCAGCGCAGGAGATGCTGACGCCAAGACCTTCTGTGGTCTGGGCAAGGGGCAACGGCATCTACGGATGTCTTTGGCAAGGCATCACCGACAGGGTGCGGCAATACCTGTTCCTCCGGATGGGTGTTGCTTCCGGCAAGGGATACCCCGGCGAAGGCAATAACGGCGCCGGCGACAACGACAGATTCTGGTACACCGGAACAGCGGCGCTCTCCAATGCCGCGTGGAACCCTGTCACTTACATTCACTATGGCTACGGAAATGACAACACGCCTCCCGATGCGGATGCCATGCAGAGCGCCCGAAACGGGGGCGACGTACCGATATGGTTACTGGGTATTTCGCCGAGCAACACGGCGCTGAACTATGCGCAGACGGCGCTGAACACCGTATCGCCCGGCGGCGGCTATGTGCTGGCAGGAGGTATCAGCAGCGGTGCCAACTCGGGGCTGATAAAACCCTCTTATCAGCCGGAGGATCAGAAAACGTTGATTTACAAGTTCGTCATGGGCGACTACCCCGGCGCTGCCAATGCGCTGTCGAACGGCGACTTCTCGTCCGGAGGCTTGGACGGCACATCCACCCGACTGACCTCTTTCCCGCCGACAGCCGTTCCGCTGATAAGGTACAACAACGCGGCGAACGAAGTACTGCTCTCGATTGATCCGGTCAACAACGTCATCTACTCGGGCGAAGACCAGATGTACGACGGTATGGGTTATCCGGGCATCAGCAATAACCTCACCGGCAGAGACAAGTTCTTCAACAACCTGATAGATTACATCGTGCAGAGCGCCGGTTACGGCAAGTTGTTCACCAAGCTGCTGACGGGCGACGAAGAGACTGCCGGTTATCTGTGGGATGCAACGACCTGGGGAGCAAATGTCTATCCCAACTGATCAGCAGCCCTCTTCCCGCCGGTATTTCCCGGCTTTCTTCTCTTCGAGCATGCCGAGGTAGGAGGTATAGCGGGAACGGCTGATGCGCTGCTCGTCGACGGCGCGCCGCACCGCACAACCCGGTTCGTTGCGGTGCGTGCAGTTGCCGTAGCGGCAGCCGGCAGCTGCTTCGAATATCTCGGGGAAGTAATGACCGATCTCTTCCACCTCCATGTCGAACGTGCCGAAGCCTTTGATGCCGGGGGTGTCGATGAGGTAGCCCCCTTCGTTGCCGAAAGGGTACATCTCGGAGTAGGTGGTGGTGTGCATGCCCTTGTTGTGATAGGCTGAGATGTCGCCCGTTCTGATTTCCACGCCGGGCAACAGTTGCTTGATGAGTGTCGATTTGCCCACGCCCGAGTTGCCGGCAAGGAGCGTGACGTTCCCCTTCAGCGCTTCGCGGACGGCAGCTGTGCCCGCTCCCGTTCGGGCAGAGAGGGGGAGACAGGCGTAACCGATGGAGGAGTAGAGCCGGGTGAGGTTGTCCAACAGTTGCAGCTCTTCGGCATTGTAGAGGTCGATCTTGTTGAACAGCAGCGTAACCGGCACCCGATAAGCCTCGGCAGCCGCAAGGAACCGGTCGATAAAGGTGGTGGATGTTTCCGGATAGTTCACCGTGACGAGCAGCATGGCGCAGTCCAGATTGGCAGCCAGGATGTGCGACTGCTTGGAAAGGTTGGAGGCGCGGCGGATGATGTAGTTCCGCCGTTCCTCTATCTCGGTGATGAAGGCGGTGCCTTCGGGATTGGTGACGATGTGCACGTGGTCGCCCACCGCTACGGGATTGGTGCTTTTGATCTCCCTGAGTCGGAAGTTGCCTTTGACTTTACATTCGATGCACGCGCCCGCTTCGGTTTTTACCAGATACCAGCTGCCGGTATTCTTGATAACGAGTCCTCTCATCGGGCTGTTTATACCGTCATGATTTCTTTCTCTTTCTTCTCCAACATCTCATCAATCTGCTTGATGTACTTGTCGTGAATCTTCTGGAGCTTCTCTTCGCCTCCTTTTTGTGCATCCTCCGCAAGTCCCTCCTTCACCGCCTTCTTCAGGGCGTCGATGGCTTCACGTCGGGCGTTGCGCACGCTCATCTTGGCAGTCTCGCTTTCGCCTTTGCACTGTTTGGAGAGCTGTTTGCGTCGTTCTTCGGTCAGGGGCGGGATGCCGATGCGGATAATCTCGCCGTTGTTCTCGGGCATGATGCCGAGCGGGGAGTCGATGATGGCTTTTTCGATCACCCGGAACATGTTCCTGTCCCACGGCTTGATGGCGATGCTGCGTGCATCGGGCGTGCTTACGGCAGCCACATTGTTGATGGGCACCATGCTGCCGTAAGAGTCTACGCGGATGCCGTCTATCAGGCGGACATCGGCTTTACCGGCGCGGATGTGCGCCAGGGTCTCTTCAAGATAGATGATGGCCATATCCATCATCTCTTGTGCTTCTTGCAAAATGTCTTTTACGTCTTTCATCTCTTTACATATTTAATTGTGAACGAGGGTACCGATGTGTTCGCCTGCCATCACCCGTTTGAGATTGCCCGGAGTGTCCATGTCGAACACGATGATGGGCAGGTTGTTCTCCTTGCACATGCAGGTAGCGGTGAGATCCATCACCTTCAGTCCGCGGCGCAGCACTTCGTCGTAGGTGATGTCGGGGAACTTCACGGCAGCGGGGTCTTTCTCGGGGTCGGCGGTGTAGATGCCGTCTACACGGGTGCCTTTGAGCATGACGTCGGCTTCGATCTCGATGCCGCGCAGCGACGAGCCGGTGTCGGTGGTAAAGAAGGGGTTGCCGGTTCCTGCGGAGAGGATCACAATCTCGCCTGCCTCCATGCACTCGATGGCGCGCCACTTGCTATAGAACTCGCCTATCGGCTCCATGCGGACGGCGGTGAGCACCCGCGCCTTCACACCGGCAGCAGCCAGCGACGAGCTGAGTGCGAGGCTGTTGATAACGGTGGCAAGCATACCCATCTGGTCGCCCTTTACCCGGTCGAACCCTTTGCCGGCGCCGCTCAGTCCGCGGAAGATGTTCCCTCCGCCGATAACGATACCTATCTGTACGCCCATCCGGTGAATTTCCTTGATCTGCTCGGCATACAGGGCGAGGCGTTTCTCGTCGATGCCGTACTGTTTGTCGCCCATCAGACTTTCCCCGCTGAGCTTTAAGAGTATCCGTTTATACGTTGCCATTTGGTAATTGTATGTTAATGGTGTTATTGATGTCCGATCGCTTCCAGCAGCATGGTGATGTTGTCGGTAAACATCTTCACCGCAATCGCCAGCAGGATGATGCCGAAGAACTTGCGGATGATGTAAACGCCGCTCTTGCCCAGCAATCGCTCTACGGGAGCGGTGAGACGCAGCACAACGTAAACCCAAATCAGATTGAGTATCAAGGCAATGATGATATTGATATCGGCATACATGGAGCGAAACGAAAGCAGGGTGGTGAACGATGCCGCTCCTGCCAGCAACGGAAACACCAACGGCACCAGCGTTGCCTCCTTGATGGGACCCTGGTTCTTGAATATCTCCACGTCCAGAATCATTTCCAGCGCCATGAGGAAGATGACAACCGCACCTGCCACGGCGAAAGATTCAATATCTACATTGAACAGCCTGAGCAAGCCGTCGCCTACATAAAAGAAACCGAGCAACAGTGCGAACGAGATGAGGGTCGCTTTCGTCGCATTGACTTCCAAACCCTTTTCGCGCAGACTGATAATAATAGGGATGGAACCTATAATATCTATGACAATGGCAAGCCCTATGAAGGCTGTGAACATCTCTTGAAGATTAAAACCGGCAAACGATTCTTTAATCATGCCAAACACCGTATCAAACATGCTTATGCCTTTTACTTGATTAATTTGGCGCAAAGGTAGCAAAAAAAATAACAGATAATCTAAGTTAATAAAACAAAAACATCAGGTTCTTTGTATCGCATAGTACCAATACTATACCTATTTTTGTGCCATGCAAACAAGTATTCTCTCATTAAACAATTTAATATGAATGTAGACAATGTGAAATCGCAAATGCGCAAAGGCATGTTGGAGTATTGCATTCTGCTGCTGTTGCATCAGGAGGCAGCCTACGCTTCGGACATCATTCAGAAACTGAAAGAGGCGCATCTGATAGTGGTGGAAGGCACCCTTTACCCACTGCTCACCCGCCTGAAAAACGACGGACTGCTGAGTTACGATTGGGTGGAATCCACCCAGGGACCTCCCCGCAAGTATTATCGCCTCGCAGATTCGGGAGAATCCTTTCTCTGCGAACTGGAACAGGCATGGAGCGAGCTGAACAACACCGTTAATCACTTAAAAGAGATAAAACAATGAAGAAGACACTCACCGTAAACTTGGCAGGTATCGTCTTTCACATCGACGAAGATGCATATAGCCTGCTCGACAACTATCTGAGCAATCTGCGCCTGCACTTCAACCGGCAAGCCGGGGTGGAGGAGATTATTGACGACATCGAACGCCGCATTGCCGACCTGTTCGGCGAAAAGCTCACCGGCGGCAAGCAAGTTGTCTCCATTGCCGATGTGGAGGAGATCATCGCCCGCATCGGACAGCCCGAAGAGATGGAGGCGGAAACCGGCAACCGACAGTCGGCTGAATCGCAGCAGAAGAAACAATCGTCCGAACGCACTTATGCTACGCACCGCCGGCTCTATCGCGACCCCGACAACAAGGTGTTGGGCGGTGTAGCCGGCGGGTTGGCTGCCTATTTCGGTTGCGACGTGACACCCCTCCGCCTCATCTTCCTGTTGCTGCTCATTGCCAGTGTGGGCGTCTCGACCATTATCTACCTGGTGTGCTGGCTCTTCATCCCCGAGGCACACACGGCAGCCGAAAAGCTGAACATGCGGGGCGAAGCCGTCACGGTGGAGAACATCGGAAAGACCGTGACCGACGGCTTCGAACGGGTCTACAACGGGGTGAACGACTACATCCGCTCCGGTCGTCCGCGCACCGCCTGGCAACGATTGGGCGACGGATTGGTTGCGGTCATCGGGTTCTGCCTGAAGGTGCTGCTGGTCATCTTCGCCATCTGTTGCAGCCCCTTGCTGATTGTCTTTGCCGTGGTGTTTGTCTCGCTCATCTTTGCCGCTGTCATGGTGGCAGTCGGCGGTGGAGCCGCGCTCATCTCTCTCTTCCCCATGATAGACTGGTCGTTGTCCGCACAGCCGCTGACTGCCATCGTGTTGTATCTTGCCGGTGTGCTGATGGCAGGGATTCCCCTGATCAGCCTCGTTTACCTCATCTTCCGCCTGCTGTTCAACTGGAAACCGGTCGGCAACGGATTGAAATGGACATTGCTCATCTTGTGGCTGGTCAGCCTCGTGATTTTCTATGTCTGCTTTGCGCAGGTGGGATATGACTGGCCTACGCTCTATTCCTAAGTACACTTCCCCTTCCTGTCAATGAGATGCGCTACTCGTTCCATTGAGTAGCGCATCTCGTTTCATTGAGGGGAAGACGGATCGTCTCCGCCTCGGAAGACGGATCGTCTTCCCCTCGAAAGACGGATCGTCTTCCCCTCGAAAGACGGATCGTCTTCCCCTCGGAAGACGGATCGTCTTCGCCTCGGAAGACGGATCGTCCCCATGACTGTAACTCGGGAAACAAAAAGAGTGCCTGCACAGACAAAGCGGTGTGCAGGCACTCATGGTGTGAGGGGATGTATGGAAGAAGAGGGAACGGTTACTCCTCTTCGGGTTTCATATTGGTGTACACGGTTTGTACATCGTCGAACTCTTCGAGGCGCTCTACCATTTTGTTGAGTGTTTCGCGCTGTTCGGGGGTTACCTCTTTCATATCGTTGGGGATGTAGGTAAACTCTCCGCCCACGTCTTCGAATCCGCTCTCTTCGAGGTGTTTCTGTATGGCAGCGTAGCTTTTGGGGTCGCCGTAGATGGTGATGGTGGCTTCTTCGGGGTCTTCGTCATATTCGTCGTCTACGTCGTAGTCGATGAGGTCGAGGATGAGTTCTTCCATGTCCACGTCGTCTTTCTTCTTGAAGGTGAACATGCACTTGTGGTCGAAGAGGAATGCGAGCGACCCCATGGTGCCGAGGTTTCCTCCGAACTTGTTGAACACCGAGCGCACGTCTGCCACGGTGCGGGTGGTGTTGTCGGTGAGCGTGTCGACAAAGACGGCGATGCCGTGCGGACCGTAGCCTTCGTAGGTCATGCCTTTGTATTCGCTCTGGTCTTTGCCCATGGCGTTCTTGATGGCGCGGTCGATATTGTCTTTCGGCATATTCTCGCGCTTGCACGTAGCGATCACCGAACGCAGCGTGGGGTTATTCTCGGGTTCCGGTCCACCTGCCTTTACGGCGATGGCTATCTGTTTGCCCAGACGGGTGAAAGTCTTGGCCATGTGCCCCCAGCGTTTCATCTTGGCGGCTTTTCTATATTCAAATGCTCTTCCCATTGGATTTATTATTAAAAGATTAAATGCGTATGATTATCGGAGCTTGGCGCCGAGCCTGTTTTGCAGGTTGGCGATGAGCTTCGACATGATTTTGTCTATGGTTTTGTCGTTGAGCGTCTGCGTTTCGTCTTGCAGCAGGAAGCTCACGGCGTAGGATTTCTTGCCGGGTTCGAGGTTCTTGCCTTCGTACACGTCGAAGAGCGTCACGGCTTTGAGGAGCTTCTTCTCGGTCTCGTAGGCAATCTTCTCGATGTCGGCAAAGGGCACATGCTTATCGAGCAGCAGGGCGAGGTCGCGCTTCACGGCGGGGTAGCGCGGCACGTCGGCAAAGAGTGTCTTCACCGTGCGGACGGCACGCAGCAGCTCTTTCCAGTCGAGTTCGGCAAAGCAGACCTCGTTGTCGATGTCGAAAGCGCGCCGGATCTTCTTGGTGACGGTGCCCAGCGTGGCAAGCAGCTTGCCGCCTCGCGTATGGATGGTGAGGGCGGTGGCATAGATGTCGTTGCTGAGGGTGGCAGTGACAAGGCTCCGCATGTCCAATCCCAAGCGGCGGAAGATGTTCTCCACGCAAGCCTTCAGTTCGTACACCGAAGTGGCTTCGTCGGGATGTGCCCATGAGCCGGAAACCTTCTTGCCGGTGAGCCAGATGCCCAGGTGATGGCTTTCGCGATAGGCTGCCAACGGCTTCTCGGGATGCTTCTTCTCTGCGTCGAAGGTGTAGCAGTTGCCATACTCGAAGAGTCTCAGGTCGGCATTCTTGCGGTTGATGTTGCGGGCAATGCTCTCCAGACCACCGAAGAGGAGGGTTTGCCGCATCACGCTCAGGTCGGCGCTCAGCGGATTGAGCAGGCGCACCAGCTTGTCGGACGGGCAGGCAGCCAAACCGTCGTAGTAGGCTGTGCGGGTGAGCGAGTTGTTCAGTATCTCGTTGAATCCGCCACCCACCAGCTGTTCGGCGACGAGGTTTTGCAGCCGGTTCGACTTGTCCACCTCGGTTTGGGTGGTGAGGCTCGACTGCAGGGTGGTGGGAATCTCTACGTTGTTGTAGCCGTAGATGCGCAACACATCTTCCACCACGTCGCATTCGCGCTGCACATCCACCCGGTAGGGCGGCACGGCGAGCGACAACCCTTCGGGCGTTTCGGCAGTGATCTTCATCTCCAGCGACGTGACGATGCGTTGGATGGTTGCCGGCGGGATGACTTTCCCGACCAGGGCGTACACCTTATTATACAGGATGTCTACCGGGAAATCGCGGGCGGGCACGGGGCACACATCCTTTATCTCGGAGGAGATGGTTCCGCCTGCCAGCTCTTTCACCATGAGTGCTGCCAGCTTGAGGCAATAGCCGGTGATGTTGGGGTCAATGCCGCGTTCGAACCGGAACGAGGCGTCGGTGTTCAGTCCGTGTCGGCGTGCCGTCTTCCGCACCCATGTGGGATGGAAGTAGGCGCTTTCGAGGAATACGCTCGTGGTCGTCTCGGTAGAGCCGGAATCCAATCCGCCGAAGACGCCGGCGATACACATGGCTTCGCGGGTATTGCATATCATCAGGTCGCGGTCGCTCAGCTTACGCTCCACGCCGTCGAGGGTGACAAACGGAGTGCCTTCGGGCAGGGTCTTTACGATGACTTCGCCGCCTGTTATCTTGTCGGCATCGAAGCAGTGCAGCGGCTGACCGAAAGCGTGAACGATATAGTTGGTGATGTCGACCACATTGTTGATGGGGCGCACGCCGATGGTACGGAGCGCCTGTTGCAGCCATTCGGGACTCTCCTTCACGGTGACACCCTTCACGGTGACGCCGGCATACCGGGGACAGGCTTCACTGTTCTCCACGGTCACGCGGATGTCGAGGTCGTGATTGTCGACGGTGAAGTGTTCGACGGAAGGGCGTTGCAGGGTGGCGTTGTGTCCGTTCTGCACCAACCAGGCGTACAGGTCGCGTGCCACTCCGTAGTGCGAGCAGGCATCGGCGCGATTGGGAGTGATGTCCACCTCGAGCAGGTAGTCGCTTTGGATGTGATAATACGTTTTGGCAGGTGTGCCCGGTACGGCGTCGTCGGGCAGTACGATGATGCCCGCATGGCTGGTACCGATACCGATTTCGTCTTCGGCGCAAATCATGCCGACCGAATCGATGCCGCGCAGTTTCGACTTCTTGATGGTAAACTCCTCGTCGCCGTTGTAGAGCTTGGTTCCGAGTGTAGCCACCACAACCTTTTGTCCGGCGGCTACGTTGGGTGCGCCGCACACAATCTGCACCGGTTCGCCCGCTCCCAGGTCGACGGTGGTAACGTGCATGTGGTCGGAGTTGGGGTGAGGGACGCAGGTAAGCACTTTGCCGATGACGATGCCTTCAAGCCCTCCCTTGATGGTTTGCACCTCTTCTACACTTCCTGTTTCCAGCCCGACAGAGGTAAGCGCCGCTGCCACCTCTTCGGCAGTCAGCGAAAAGTCGACATACTTTTTCAGCCAATTATAGGAGATATTCATGTCACAATATTATTTGTAGTTTCTGAAAATGACGCGCAAAGGTACAAGTTTTTTGGCAACTGCCTCGTTTCAACAAGCTAAATATTACAGGGTAACCCGAATGGCAGATTGTAGATTATGGTCATCCGCACAGTGGGATGTTCATGGCGCTTCCTGGTACATAAACCGTTTGACGGACTTCTTTGCCGTCTTCTCGAACTCTTCGAAGTGGACTTTCACTTTGGCTATCTGGCAGTAGTTGGGCAACACGCGGTTCAATTCCGTGCGGTGACTTTCCATGGTTCGTTCAATATCGTCCTGCTTCAGTCCGTGTGCAAAGGCTTCGTCGAAATCGGGATAGATCAGCGCCACTATCTTCTGCTGTTGCAGCAGCACCAGCGATTCTGCCACGTAGGGCATGTTGTTCAGTTTGCTCTCTATCTCTTCGGGGTAGATGTTCTGCCCGCTCGAGGTGAGCAGCATGTTCTTGCTGCGCCCGAGCAGGGTGACAAATCCGTCGCGGTCGATGGTTCCCAGGTCGCCGGTGTGCAGCCAGCCGTCGCTGTCGATCACCTCGGCGGTGATGCCCGGTTCTTTGTAGTAACCCAGCATCAGGTTGGTGCCGCGGCACAGCAGTTCGCCCACTGTATGTTCCGGGTCGGGCGAATCGATGCGCACTTCCATGCGCGAGGCGGCAGTTCCGCACGAGCCTTGCTTCAAGTGCTCCCAGCGATGGGCAGTGATGAACGGGCCGCATTCCGTCATGCCGTATCCCACGGTATAAGGGAACCGGATCTCCTTGAGGAAGCGCTCCACCTCGGCATTCAGCGGCGCTCCGCCAATGATAATCTGGTCGAAGTGGTCGCCGAACATCTTCATGGCTTCCCGCCGGACATGTGCCCGGATGCGGTCGTTGATGATCGGGACGGAGAGCAACAGGTTGTCTACTTTGTTGTCGATACGGGGCAAGATGTGCTTCTTGATGATTTTCTCCACAATCAGCGGCACACAGGCGATGCTGCGCGGTTTGATTTCGGCAAACGACTCTACGACCACCTTCGGAGAGGGCATGCGTGTAAGGAAATAGAGGTGCGCCCCTGCCGAGAAGCCGTACAGGAAATCGGCAGACATGCCGAAGACATGTGCCATGGGAAGTATGGCAACCAGCTTGTCGCCGGGATTCAGCCGGAACAGTTCCGATGCGTAGGCGATATTCGACCACAGACAGCGGTAAGGCAGCATCACGCCCTTCGAATAGCCGGTGGTACCCGACGTATAGTTGATAACCGCTAGCTCCTCGGGGTCGGCACGGTAGTAGCTGATGTGTTCGGGACGGAAGTTCCGGGGATAGCGTTTCCCATAGAGCACGTTGCGGTGTTCCATTGACTCTACCAGCCGGTCGCAACGCTGGTACACGATAGAGAAATCGGTCATCAGCACCACTCCCAATAGCCCGGGCATGGCATGCTCATTCAGGTTCTCCCATACGCGGTCGCCCACAAAGAGCAGGCGCGCTTCGGAGTGATTCACGATGTGGTGGATATTGTCGGCTTTGAACTCATGCAGGATGGGTACTATCACCGCTCCATAAGTAAGCGCAGCCAGAAAGACCACCCCCCAATGCGCGCTGTTGCGCCCGCATACGGCAATCTTGTCGCCCGGACGAATGCCGGCTGCTTCGAACACGAGGTGAAACTTGGCTATCTTGCGTGCCACATCCTTGTACTGCAAGGTGGCTCCCCGATAATCGGTAAAAGCATTCCGGTTCCAATTATCGACAATGCTGCTTTCGATGTAATCAATGAATTGTTCTTTCGGTTTCATACTACTACGTTTAATGCGCATTTTATTGAAAACTGTGCAAAAGTAGCCTATTCCGAAATATCGGACAATGAAGCAGGGGTATTCTTCCCTGATATAGCGAAAGAAAGAGAAAAAGAGAACAAAAAGAAAGAAGGCTACACCCTGTCATAAGAGGTGTAGCCTTTCTCTATTGTTATCGGCTGATGGTCGGAGTAGCTGTTGCTTCACCTCCCGATATGCCCTGCGATTATCGCTTCGTGTTCCAGGGCTTCAGCTGCTTGAAGAAGTCATTGCCCTTGTCGTCCACGAGGATGAAGGCGGGGAAGTCTTCGACCTCGATTTTCCAGATGGCTTCCATGCCCAGCTCGGGGTACTCGAGGCACTCGATGTGCTTGATGTTGTTCTGTGCGAGGATGGCAGCGGGACCGCCGATGGAGCCGAGGTAGAACCCGCCGTGCTGCTTGCACGAGTCGGTCACCACCTGACTACGGTTGCCCTTTGCCAGCATGATGAGGCTGCCGCCGTGGCTTTGGAACAGCTCCACGTACGGATCCATGCGTCCGGCGGTGGTGGGTCCCATCGAGCCGCATGCCATGCCTGCGGGTGTCTTGGCAGGGCCGGCGTAGTAGATGGGATGGTCTGTGATGTACTGCGGCAGCGCTTCGCCGCGGTCAAGGCGCTCTTTGAGCTTGGCGTGGGCGATGTCACGACCCACGATAATCGTGCCGTTGAGCGAGAGGCGGGTGGCTACGGGATACTTGGTCAGCTCCTTCAGTATCTCCGGCATGGGGCGGTTGAGGTCTATCCTGACCACGTCGCCTTCGCCTGCGCGGCGCAGTTCGGCAGGAATCAGCTCGCCGGGGTTACTGTCGAGCTTCTCGATCCAGATGCCCTCTTTGTTGATTTTGCACTTGATGTTGCGGTCGGCAGAGCAGGAGACGCCCAGCCCGACGGGGCAGGAGGCGCCGTGACGCGGCAGGCGGATGATGCGGATGTCGTGTGCCAGGTACTTGCCGCCGAACTGTGCGCCCAGTCCGATCTTTTGTGCCTCCTTGAGCACCTGCTGCTCCAGCTCGACGTCGCGGAAGGCGCGACCGTAGGCGTTCCCGGTGGTGGGCAGGTTGTCGTAGTAGTGCACCGATGCCAGCTTCACGGTGAGCAGGTTGCGCTCCGCCGAGGTGCCGCCAATCACGAAGGCGATGTGGTAGGGGGGACAGGCGGCAGTGCCGAGCGACTTCATCTTCTCGATCATGAACGGCACGAGCGTGTCGGGGTTGAGGATGGCTTTGGTCTCCTGATAGAGGTAGGTCTTGTTGGCAGAGCCGCCTCCCTTGGCGACGCACAGGAAGCGATACTCCATGCCTTCGGTGGCTTCGATATCGATCTGTGCGGGCAGGTTGCACTTGGTGTTCACCTCGTCGTACATGGTGAGCGGTGCGTTCTGCGAGTAGCGCAGGCTCTCTTCGGTATAGGTCTTGTAGACACCCAGCGAGATAGCCTCTTCGTCGGAATAGCCTGTCCATACCTGCTGTCCCTTTTCGCCGTGGATGATGGCTGTGCCGGTGTCCTGGCAGAAGGGGAGGATGCCTTTCGACGATACTTCGGCGTTGCGCAGGAAGGTGAGCGCCACGTATTTATCGTTGTCGCTGGCTTCGGGGTCGCTCAGGATGGCTGCCACCTGCTCGTTGTGTGCGCGGCGCAGCAGAAACGACACATCTTTGAATGCCGCATGGGTCATTGCGGTCAGTCCCTCTTTGTCTACTTTCAGGATGGGGTGTCCTTCGAACTCGCCCACCGACACGTGGTCTTTGGTGAGCAGATAATACTCGGTGGTATCTTCGCCATGTTCGAACATGGGCTGATACGTAAACGGAGTTGTTGCCATAATTACTGTTGTTATTTATAGAATGTCAATATTGTATGCTAAACAAGGGTGGTCGTCAAGAAGTTCTTTCCTTCATTTACGCCGCAAAGTTAGCGATTGTTTCCCTATGCTGTCCCGCTCCCGTCAGATTTGGCTGATGCGTCCGATGAGTTCGTTGCCCAGTGCGGTCTTCACTTCGATGTGTCGCAGCACGGCGGTGACAAACGGGTTGCTCTCGAAGTCGCCGCGCACCTGTTCGAAGTCCTGCTCTTTGTCTTGTCGCGAGCCGTCGGCGCCGAAGCCGGTCATGGATGCCATGGAGAACTCTTTTTGGGCATCTTCGTACAGCAGGCGGTCGAGACCGACGACTGCCTCTTTCCACTTCCCGACGATGGTGCACACTTGCGCTGCCGTGAGGGTGTCGGGTGCGAAGCCGTAGAAGGGTTCGATGTGGTCGTAAGCCCATGTCCACTCGTAGTTGTAGTAGTTGAGGTGGAGCCGCTCGAACTCGGCGTTGATGTGCTTGAGGCGGTCTATCTTGCCCGACTCGATGTCGCACAGCAGGCGGTCTATCTCGCTTTTGGGAGCAATCAAGCCCGATACGTCGACCCACTCGCCGCTGCCTATCGGGGTGTCGGGGCGCAGGCGGGCGCGGATGTCGTCGTCGGTGGCGAAGGTGATGCCCTCCAGCCGCTTGATGAGGGAGTTGCCGAGGAACTTGTGAATGGCTGTCTCGTAGAAGCGGATGCCCTTCACCAGCGACGAGTTGCGAATCTTGGTGCTGTGGTAGGAGTAGATGTCGGAGAGTTCGCCCGATGCCTTGCGCAGGTTCTGTAAGATTTCGCGTCCCTTGAGCATCTTCTGCACGGTGTAGGGGCTGAGCAGGTTGTAGTTGATAAAGTCGAGCTTGTGCGGGTCGATGCGTCCGTCGCGTTTCGGCCATTTCTGTGCGTCGCGGATGGTGCCGACGCTGCGCAGGTTGACGCCGGGTACAAGGTAGGTGGTGTTGTTCTGCTCTATCAGGTAGGAGAAGGGCAGGTTGGAGGTGTCGGAGTGGGTGACGTGCCGTCCCATCACCAGCGAGAAGGCGCCCACGCGGGCAGGCCAGAGGATGTACGAGTCGGAGGTGGTCTTGGCACCCCGCTCTAATGTGCCCTGATGGATGGGGCCGAGCTTGTACATGTGGTTGCTCTGGTTCGACCCCGAGCCTGCGTTCATGAACGAGAACATGCCGGCAATGAGCAGCGTCGACTTGTGGTGCGTCACGGTGAACGGACCGGCAAAGATGGCACACGCCTCGCCGTTCTCGCCCTGGCAGTTGCTGAAGAAGAGCGAGTCGGATGCCGAATAGTTGTGTCCCAGCCGGCAGGCTTGCCCGATGAAGCAGCGGGTGAGCATGGCTCCGTCGTCGATGTGCGAGCCTGACAGCACGATGAAGTCGTCGCAAATCACCCCGTGTCCGATGTGTACGGGCGCTTCGCGGTTGCTGTTCAGGCTGCCGTTGTTCAGGCGGTTGGCGCCGCAGATGTGGCAATAGTCGCCGATGCGCATGTTCTTGATGGAGCCGGTGTTGAGAATCATGACGTGGCTGCCGATGGTGCCTACGTCGGAGGCGTGCTTGTTGGAGTAGTAGTCGGTGATGGATTTCAGGCGGCGGATCAGTTCGGGGCGGTGGCGGTAGAGCGCCATGATGTATGCCAGGTGTGCCGAGAGCTTGTCGTTGATGAGCACCTCGCGTCCGCCGGTCTCGTTGAGCACGGCGGCTTCGATGCCGTTGCCGAACCGGCTCAGTCCGTCGGTGAGGATGATGTCGACATTCTCGATGAAGGTGTCGTGCCCAATCTCGTAGTTGGCGATGTAGTTCTGGATGTTCTCGATGCAGCAGTTGTCGCCCACGGTGACGTTGTGCAGCGTGACGTGCCGCAGTCCGGCATGTTTCTTGATGCCGCCCGCCAGTGTAAATTCCGATTGAAACACGCCCAGGCGCACTTCGCCCGAGAAGCGGGTGTGGTGCACATACTCGGTGCCGAATCCGCAGGCCACCGTTACCTTTTCCCAATTGTCAGCCAGACAGGCTTGATTTTGCAGTCGAAGGATTTCTTCCTTGCTTAGTTTTCTGTAATCCATTGTTGTTGATGAAGCTATGTTGGGTGGCAAAGATACATTATTTTCGTGGCGGTCATGCCATACACGGAGCGGAAAATTGGTGTAATTTTGCGCCTCGCAATAACGCTTAATCATGATGAAGAGATGAATTACCGACAAACATTAGCTTATCTGTACGACAGCACCCCGATGTTTCAGCAGGTGGGTGGCGCTGCCTATAAGGAGGGGCTGGCAAATACGCTGGCGCTGGACGAACACTTCGGACATCCGCACCGCCGCTACCGCACCATTCACGTTGCCGGCACCAACGGCAAAGGTTCCTGTTCGCATACGCTGGCTGCCATCCTGCAAGAGGCGGGGTATCGGGTGGGGCTGTACACTTCGCCCCACCTGATCGATTTCCGCGAACGCATCCGGGTGAACGGACAGCCCATCCCCGAGGAGCAGGTGGTGCGCTTTGTCGGGGAGGAGCGCGCCTTCTTCGAACCGCTGAATCTCTCCTTCTTCGAGCTGACCACGGCGATGGCGTTCGACTACTTTGCCCGCGAGCAGGTCGATGTTGCCGTGGTCGAGGTGGGCTTGGGCGGGCGGTTGGACTGTACCAATATCATCCGTCCCGACCTGTGCATCATTACCAATATCAGCTTCGACCACACGCAGTATCTGGGCAATACCCTGGCAGAGATTGCCGGCGAGAAGGCAGGCATCATCAAGCCGGGCGTGCCGGTGGTGATCGGTGAGGCTGTGCCCGAGACGCGTCCCGTGTTTGTGCGGAAAGCCGGGGAGGTGCATGCCCCCATCTACTTTGCCGGGGAGAGCGAAGCGCCTGTCTATCCTCATTTGGAGGTGGAGCTGAAGGGTTTGTGTCAGGAGAAGAACACCCGCACGCTGCTCACCGCCCTTCCGCTGTTGCAGGCTGCGGGCTACCGGCTGAGTGAGGCGGCGGTGCGCAGCGGCTTTGCCCACGTGTGCCGCCTGACCGGGCTGATGGGGCGCTGGCAGCAACTGCACACTGCCCCCACGCTGGTGTGCGACACCGGACACAACGTCGGCGGCATGCAATACATCGCCACGCAGCTGCGCCGCCTCCGTCCTGCCTATCGCAAGCTGCATCTCGTGGTGGGCATGGTCGGCGACAAGGACGTATCGGGCATCCTTGCCCTGCTGCCGCCCGAGGCGGATTACTATTTTACCCGTGCCTCGGTGAAGCGTGCCCTGCCCGAAACGGAGCTTGCCCGCCTAGCACACACTGCCGGGCTGCGTGGCGACAGCTATCCCGATGTGCCCGCAGCCGTAGGCGCCGCCCTGCAAAAAAGCCTCCCCGAAGACTTTATCTTCGTGGGAGGCAGTAGTTTCGTTGTGGCAGATTTACTGTCGCACAACCCTTTCTGAGAGCGGTTCAGGGACGTACCGCGATGCATTCAATCTCTACCAGCGCCTCTTTGGGCAGCGCCTTGACGGCTACTGCCGAGCGGGCAGGGAAGTCGCCGTCGAAATAGGTGGCGTACACCTTGTTCATATCGGCAAAGTATGCCATGTCCGCCAGGAAGACGGTGGTCTTGACGATGTCCGACATGCTCATACCGGCTGCGGCAAGGATGTGTCGGATGTTCTCCAATGACTGGCGGGCTTGTGCTTCGGCTCCTTCAGCCATGCTGCCGGTGGCGGCATTGATGGGCAGCTGTCCGGAGACAAACACCATGCCGCCGGCTTCGATGGCTTGGCTGTACGGACCGATGGCTCCGGGGGCGGCTGTGCTGCAAATTACTTTCTTCATTGTTCGATGTGTTTTGATTCTTTGTTATTGGCAATGTTTCTTGATCAGTTCCTCCACATGGGGGTCGCCCAGCTCCTTGGCTTTGGCAAAGTCGGCGCAGGCTTCCTTATCCTGTTTGAGCTGTATCCGGGCGATGCCCATCAGGCGATAGGCTTCGCCGTAGGCAGGGTCGATGGCGATGGCTTCGCGGAGCGTCTCGACGGCTTCGTCGTATCTACCTACGCGGAGGTTGATCACTGCCAGCTCGGCGCGGTAGGTCAGCTCTTCGGGGTTCATCTGGATGGCGGTGGCAATATCGTCGAGGGCGCGCTGGAACTGTCGGGCTTGGAGCGATGCCTGTTCCCGGTAGTAGTAGAAGAGGTCGTTCACCTTCCCGTTGACGGCGCGGTAGTACTCGTCGTAGTCCAGCATGGCGCCTCGTGCCTGCTTGGCTTTCATGCGCATCTGGGCACGTTCGAGCAGGTAGGGTGCGTTGGCTTCGGAGATGGGTCTGCCAATCCTTGTGACGCAGCTGTCCATCAGCGCCAGCACCTCTTCGACGGGCGCTTCCATCAGCTCCTTGGTTTTGGCAGCGCTGAAGAAGGTGGCGGCAGATGCCAGTTCGCTGTTGTTCACCTGTTCGTAGCATGACAGGGCGCCGGCATAATCTTTCTTGGCGAAGAGGATGTCGCCTTCCAGCTGGATATAGATGGGGAGCGGGTCTATCCGGATGGCTTTGCGTATCTCCTCGGCGGCACGGTCGTAGCTCCAGTCGCCGTAAGGGGTTGCGGGAGTGCCCAGGCAGTAGTTGTATATCAGCTTGGCGCGGCTGAAGTAGGTATCGTCTTTCTTCTTTGCCGCATTGAGCGCCTTGTCCATGTCTTTCTCTGCCAGCTCCATGGCAGCAGGCTCTTGCGACATCGCGATGCGGTTGGTGGCGCGGTGCATGTAGCCGTCGGCATTGTCGGGGTATTGGGCAATGAAGTCGTCGAGCAGCTCGGCATACTCGTCGGGTGTCAGCGCCGACGATGCCATGAGGAGGTAGACCTGTGCCTGCTCTTCGGTGTCGGGCAGCGCCTTCTTGATGCCGATGGACTGGAGTGTGCGGTCGTTGAACGAGAGCGGACTGATGCTGAGCTTGCCGGCATAGTCGGCGCTGACGCCGTAGCAGATGTTGGCGGTGTCTTTGCCCGATGATTTCTGTGCCAGCGCTATCACATGACCGTCGGTGTTGGTGATGGGGCAGCTCACCATCTTCTCTTTCAGCGCCATGTTGAGTGTGTAGTAGGTGTATGTGCTCTCCATCTTGTCGGTAGCCTGAACGGTGCCGGGGGTGAACGAACGGTCTTTCTGCGTGGAGTAGGGGAGCAGGTAGACCGCATCGTTGGCAGCGGCAGCGGCGGGCGCTACGGAGAGTGCGTGCACCTTTTTGGCGGTGATGTCTACGCGGAACTTCACCACATCGTACATGTCGTTGGCTCCCAGTATGAGGCTGACGGGCATCTGCGTGCCCTCGGAGTTGACGATGACGGCGCGTTGCGCACCTTTGAAGAGTGCATAGTCCGACAGCGCCGTGCCGTCTTCGGTGATGAAGAATCCGTTGCCGGTATTCATTATCTGGTCTTTCTCGTCGTAGGTGATGACGGAGAATACGGCTCGTTTGGCTTTCTCTACCCACTTGGGGGCTTGGGCTGCGCTCCACTGCAAGGGGAGGCAGAGCAGGAGGGTTAGTAAGATACGCTTTTGTTTCATGGGGGAGGATAAATCAGAATTTGCTGAATGGTGGGATTACTGAATGCGCCGTTGTCTCACTGCCTCGTACATCAGGATTCCTGCGGCTACGGATACGTTGAGCGACTGTATGGTTCCCAACACGGGGATTTGAACCCATTCGTCGCACAGCTTGAGGTGTTCGTAGGCGATGCCGGTATCTTCGGCGCCCATCACGATGCAGGTGGGCAGGGAGTAGTCGGCAGCGTTGTAGTCGCATTCGCCCTTTTCGGTGGCGGCAATGAGGTGGAATCCGCTCTCTTTGAGCAGTTGCAGGGTGGCGGTCAGGCTCTGCTCGCGGCATACGGGCAGGGTGTGCAGGGCGCCGGCGGATGTTTTCACGGCATCGGCGTTGACCGTAACGCTGCCTTTGGCAGGGAGGATGACGGCATCCACGCCGGCACAGTTGCAGGTGCGGGCGATGGCGCCGAAGTTACGCACGTCGGTCACGCCGTCGAGCATCACGAAGAGCGGTGTCTTGCCCTGTTCGAAGAGCAGCGGCACCAGGTCTTCCGTCTTCTGGTAGGTCACGGCGGAGATGAATGCCACCACCCCCTGATGGTTCTTGCGGGTGATGCGGTTGAGGCGTTCTACGGGTACCCGCTGCACGGGGATGAATCGTCCCCGCAGGGCGGCAAAGAGTTCTTTGGAGAGGTCGCTCTGGATGTCCCGCTTGACGAGAATCTTGTCTATCTCCTTGTCAGCCTCGAGGGCTTCGATGACGGCGCGCACGCCGAATATCATTTCGCTTTTTTCGTTCATAGCTTGAGTAATTCTTTGGCATTGTTCATGGCAGCCTCCGTGAGAGAGGCGCCGCTAAGCATCTGGGCAATCTCTTCCATGCGTTCGTTGTCGGTCAGCCGCCTGATGTGGCTGTTGGTTTCCGTATCATTGTCCTGCTTGTACACCTTGTAGTGCACGCGTCCGCGGGCGGCAATCTGCGGCAGGTGGGTGATGCTGATGACTTGTCGGTCGTGCGCACCCATCTCCTGCATGATGTCTGCCATCCGGTTGCCCATCTCGCCCGATACGCCGGTGTCTATCTCGTCGAAGATGAGGGTAGGCAGTTGTACGGCGCCGGCAATCATGGCTTTTACGGCGAGCATGACGCGGGCGATCTCGCCGCCCGATGCCACGGAGGAGATGTTTTGTAAGGCTCCGTTCTTGTTGGCAGAGAAGAGGAAGCTCACGGTGTCCATGCCGTGTGTGCCGGGTTCGGTGCGTGTGCCTGTCTCTACGCGGAAGCGCACGTTGGGCATGCCCAGCGTGACTAAGCGGGTTGCCATTTGCTGCTCCACCTCCCGGGCGGCGGCGGTGCGCGTCCGAGTGAGGAGGTCGGCTTGCGCTTTCACCTTATTATATAGTGCGTCGCACTTCGCGGCGAGTTCGTGCAGGGTATCGTCGCTCGAGTGGATGGCAGCCAGCTGTTCGGCATATTGCCGGGTGAGCGCTATCAATCCGTCGATGCTGTGCTGCCCGTGTTTCTGTTGCAGGGAGTAAATCAGGTTGAGGCGGTTGTTGACCGTTTCCAATCGGGCGGGGTTGAACGCTATCCGCTCTTCCCTGTCGGCGATGTCGGCGGCGATGTCCTTGAGTTCGATGAAGGCGCTCTCCAACCGCTCTGTTGTCTCGTGGGCGGCGGGGTAGACTTTCAGCAGTGCGCGCAGGGTGCTCAGGGCATCTTTCAGGGCGACAAGCAGTCCGTTGTCGTCGGCGCTCAGCAGTTGGGTGGCGCGAAACAGACCTGCCTTTATCTCTTCGGCATGGCTCAGCATGTCGGCTTCTTCTTCCAGCTCTTCCTGTTCGCCTGCCGTGAGGCGGGCTTGGCTGAGCTGCTCCCATTGAAAGCGGATGTAATCTTCGTCGGCTTTGTTGCGACCGGCAAGGGCGGTGGCATCGTCGCGTTCGCGGCATGCCTGCTTCCATTGGCGGTAGAGGGAGGCGTATGTTTCCCGTTCGTGCTCGTTGTGTGCCAGTATGTCGAGCACGTTCAGCTGGAACCCTTCGCTGTTGAGCAACAGGTTCTGGTGCTGGGAGTGTATGTCGATCAGTTGTTCGCCCAGCTCTTTCAGCTGTGCCAGCGAGGCGGGGGTGTCGTTGATGAAGGCACGGCTCTTGCCGCCGGCATGGAGTTCGCGTCGCAGGATGCACTCCGGCTCGTAGTCCAACCGGTTCTCTTCGAAGAAGGGCTGCATCTGGTAGTCGGCAATGTCAAAGCAGGCTTCGATGACGCATTTCTGTGCTCCCTGCCTGATGGCTTTTGCGTCGGCGCGCTGTCCGAGCAGCAAGCCGATGGCGCCCAGCATGATGGATTTGCCGGCGCCTGTCTCGCCCGTAATGACGGAGAAGCCTGTCTCGAATGCGATGTCGAGGGAGCGGATGAGTGCATAGTTTTGTATGGAGAGAGAACGGAGCATCGTTGGGGTGTTATCTGATTATAGCTTTTTCCACTCGTTGCTCAGCGACGGGTTGACGGCAGTGAGGAGTGTTGCCACTTCCTTGCGCTCGTCGGCGGCAGCAGGGGTGTAGAGATGGATGAGTTCGTCCTTCTTGATCTCTGTGAAGAGACCGGGCAGTATGGAGAGGGGTTTGGCTTGGTGTGCCTTTTGCAAATCCGAAAGGGCGGCGGTGATGGCGGCTCTTGCGCGCGGGGCGTTGGTAGAGAGTTCGTCCATGCCCAGCCGGTAGTAATTGTACATCCATGCACGCAGGGGCGAGAGCGGTTCTTCCAGGTAGTCGGTGATCAGGGCGTGCCGGTTGCGGCGGCTGTCGAAGGCTGTCCATCCGACTTCGCCGATGGTCTGTGCGGCGGTCACTATCTGCTCGGCGGCGCGCAGCGCGTTGCTGCCTCCCTGCGGTGCCATGCTGTCCATGTCTAACCCGATGATGAGGTAGGCGTAGTAGGCAACAATGGCGGTGAGGTTGTTGCTGAGCACATTGTCTTGCAGCTCCAGCGGGTCGAACTCCCGGTAGCTGAAGCTGACATCGTTGTCTTTGAAGGCGAAGAGTGTGGTCTGATAGGCTGATTGCCATACGGGGCGCGATGATTGCACGGTCAGTTCGCATGTCCAGCGTGCCTCCTCCTCGTTGTAGCTTTTCACATTGAAAGTCATGGCGCAGCGGATGCGTTCGGCAGGCTCGTATTGCGCGGCTGTCCACCGGCGGTTGTTGACAAACTCCCGCAGCGCATTCTCCAGTGTGGTAAACACCTGGGTGTTGGTACCCTGTATCTGCGCATGGCTCAGTTTGACGGTGCAGTTCAGCTCTTGTGCCTTGCCGTTGGTCATTGCCATGCAGCTTATCATCAGGAGTAGCAGTATTCTCATTGGCTCTTTTCGTTGGGAGGGTTGTTCGTTCGGATGAGGGATTGTTCGTTCGCTTGGAGGGTTGTTCGTTCGGAGCGGATGCCGCATCATTTCTTCTTCATGACCTCCGCCAGCCGGTTCACGATGTCTGCTGCCACCTCCGATTTGGGCTTGAGCACAAAGTCGGTTCGTCCGTCGCGGTCGATGATGCTCACTTTGTTGGTGTCGCACCTGAATCCTGCTCCTTCGTCGTTGAGCGAGTTCATCACGATGAAGTCGAGATTCTTCCAGTGCAGCTTATGCTCGGCGTTTTGCTGTTCGTTGTCTGTCTCGAGGGCGAATCCTACGAGTGTCTGCGCCTTGGTTTTGATGCTTCCCAGAAAGGCGGCGATGTCTTTGGTGGGTCTGAGGCGCAGCATCATCTCCTCTTCCTTGTCGTCGATGGCTTTCTTCCGTTTGAGTTTGAACTCATTGACCTGTTCGGGGGTGAAGTCGGCAACGGCAGCCGAGAGGATGGCGGCATCGGCGCTTCCGAAGAGGTTGTAGGCGGCATTGAACATCTGTTCGGCGCTCTCTACACAGATGTATTTCCATGCCGGATAGTTCATGCGGCACCCCGACGGCCCGGCAATCATGATGACCTTGGCGCCCCGCGAGGCACATTCGTCTGCCAGGGCAAACCCCATCTTGCCCGACGAGTAATTGCCCACGAAGCGTACGGGGTCAATCTGCTCGTAGGTGGGACCGGCGGTGACAAGGATTGTTTTCCCTTGCAGGTCGCCTTCGCGTTGGGCGAAGTAGTTGGCAAGTTGTTGCGCGATGACCTCCGGCTCTTCCATTCTGCCTTTGCCGTTGAGGTGGCTGGCAAGCTCTCCCGTTGCCGGTTCGATGATGTGGTTCCCGCAGGTGCGGAGGGTCTCCAGGTTCTTCTGCGTGGCAGGGTGGGCATACATGTCCCTGTCCATGGCAGGCGCCACGAACACCGGCGCTTTCATCGAGAGGTAGGTGGTGATGAGCATGTTGTCGGCTATTCCGGCAGCCATCTTGCCGATGGTAGCGGCTGTGGCGGGTGCGATAATCATGCAGTCTGCCCACAGTCCGAGGTCGACATGGCTGTGCCACGTTCCGTCGCGGCGGTCGAAGAAGTCGCACACCACCGCTTTGCCCGTGAGGGTAGAGAGGGTGAGCGGTGTGATGAACTCTCTGCCTGCCGGTGTGATGACCACCTGCACGTCTGCTCCCTGTTTGATCAGGGTACGGATGAGTTGGCAGGATTTGTAGGCGGCAATACTGCCTGTAATGCCGAGTACTATTCTCTTTCCTTGTAGCGTATTGGGCATATTTTCTAAAAGCTATTATTTATGGGTTATCTCTCGGAGTCGTATCTTGGTCAGCGCGGCTTTGGTGTTCAGGGTGAAGTCGCTGTTCTGTATCCAGGCGTAGTATCCCGGATCTCGTTGCAGCACTTCGGTGACGGGCATTCCCTTGTATTTCCCGAAGTTGAACACCTCCACCCCTTGCTCGTTGTAGACCATCCGTCCGGCAAAGTCGACAATCTTCCGTTGCGAGGAGTAGTCTGCCAGGAAGGCGACGTCGTTTTGCAGGTCGGGGTATCTGTCCAGCTGTGCCTGCAACACCTCGTAGGTGCCCCGCGTGTCGGCTTCGGCTCCGTGGGCGCCGTCCAGCTCCTTGCCGCAATAGAACTTCACGGCGGCGGAGAGTGTCCGTTCCTCTTTCTTGTGGAAGATGACCTGCACGTCGATAAATTTGCGGCGGGAGATGTCGAGGTCTACGCCTGCCCGCAGGAACTCTTCGACGAGCAGCGGCACATCGAAGCGGTTGGAGTTGAATCCGGCGATGTCGCACCCCTCGAAGTCGCGGGCAATGTTGCGTGCTACCTCTTTAAAGGTGGGGCAGTCGGCTACATCGGCGTCGTAGATGTGGTGGATGTCCGATGCCTCTTTGGGGATGTGCATTTCCGGATTGATACGGAGGTTCTTCGATTCTTCGTTGCCGTTGGGATGTACCTTGAGGTAGCATATCTCTACGATGCGGTCGGTGTTGATATTGGTACCGGTGGTCTCCAGGTCGAAGAAGACAAGGGGGTTTCTCAGTTTCAGTTTCATGCGTCAGTCGTTAAGCATCATGGGCATGAGTAGCATCAGCAGGTCTTCGTTCTCCTCCTGTTCGACGGGCAGTACAACGCCGGCGCGCGAGGGGTCGGCAAGTTCTACCGTGATGTCGTCGGCGCCGATGTTGTTCAGGATGTCGATGAGGAAGGTCGATTTGAATCCGATGCTCATCGGCTCGCCGTCGTACTGGCAGGTGAGGCTCTCTTCGGCGGAGGTGGAGAAGTCGATGTCTTGTGCCGACACGGTGAGCTGGTCGGGTTCCATGTGCAGTTTGATGAGGCTGCTGGATTGCGACGAGAAGATGGATACGCGTCGCAACGCGCCCAGCAGACTGGCTCGGTTGACGGTGAGGCGGTGGGGATTGTTGCGCGGTATCACCGAGTTGTAGTTGGGGTAGCGTCCTTCGATCAGCCGGCACACCATGCGGTATTGGGTGAGGGTGAAGACGGCATTCCGTTCGTCGAACGCGACGAGGATGTTTCCCTGTTCGCGGGGCAGCAGGTTCTTGATGAGTGATGCCGGTTTCTTGGGCAGGATGAATGCGGCGCGGTCGTTGCCTTTGGCGGCAAGGGTTTTGCTGCGCACCAGCTTGTGCCCGTCCGAAGCCACGAGGGTGATGTCGTCGGTGGTGATGTCGAAGTAGATACCGTTCATGACGGGACGGAGTTCGTCGTCGGCAGTGGCGAACATGGCGCGGGTGATGCCGTTCAGCAGCACGGAGGCATCCAGCTCGACGCGCACGGCGTTGGAGCTGAGTTCGGGCGATTGCGGATATTCGTCGGCGTTTTGTCCCATGAGGTTGTATTTGCCGTTCATATACTGTATCAGTATCTCCATGTTGTTCATGTTGACATCGAACGAGATGGGCTGCTCGGGAATCTCTTTGAGTGCATCGAGGATGGTCTTGGCAGTGAGGGCAAACCGTCCTTCCACGTCGTTTTCGGTTACTTCAAGTGTGGTAACCATGGTGGTCTCACTATCCGAGGCGGTGGCGGTGAGGGTTCCGTCTTTCAATTCGAACAGGTAACAATCCAGAATGGGCAGTGCATTCTTGGAGTTGATAACACGACTGATAGACTGCAAGTGGCTAAAGAGTGTGGTACTCGAGACAATAAATTTCATATATCTGTATGTTTTTAAGTTTCTTTCAAACGTTGAAGCATTCGGTTGTTAAAACGCTTTCGTTGCCCGAAACAGCCAATGGTCTGTCTGTGAATGGGATTTGGGCGCCCGGTAGTATAAACATTGGCTTACAACGACGGACAAAATTAGTAAAAAAGATATTTCTCCAACAAATAAACGCCGGAAAAAAGAGATTCGACGCTCTTTTGCCTGTCCGTCGCGCCGCCGCATCCGGCAGTATCTCCTGACTTCGTCAATGCGCCACCCAGAACTTTTCATCGAACAATTGCTCAATCCTCTGGTGCCGCTTCATGACCATAGTCTTGGTCACGTACTTCTTACTCTTGCATTTCCATCAATACAAAAGTTTCAGCGCAGGAATCACCTGATTCTTGCTTCAAAATAAAAGTATTGTGAAAGGAATCACCTGATTCTTGCTTCAAAATAAAAGTATTGTTAAGGGAATCATCGATTCTTGTCTCAAAACAAAAGTTTTATTAAAGGAATCATTGATTCTTGTGTTGAAACAAAAAAAAATGGAGCAAGAATCAGCTGACAATAGCCAAAATCAAAAGTAAACGAACCTTCTGACTTCGGTCAATGCCCCCTTCCTAATTCTTTTCCTATCCTTGATGTCGGACAAAGGCTTTATCGGCTGATATTTGTTAGTAATGAACAGCTTCTATGTGTGTAACTTCTAACTCGCAGGCAGCTTGACGCTAATCGTTGTGATGTTTTTTGCCGCATTGAGCGCTATGCGATGGCGAAGCAAAGTAATGAGGTCGGGAAATATAAACCCGACCGAAGTCTTAAAGCAGACTAATTCTTCAGATAGTGTATGAAAAACATAGCGGCATTATAAAGAACAAGGCATCCCGCCTGCCTGAATCGACAGACGGGATGCACTTCTATCTGTTTTGGGGCGACCCAAATACAAACTTGCTACTATCTATTACGAGAACGCAAAAGATTTATGTCGCAACATCATGGAACTCACTGGCAATCTCTATTAATGGTTGGAAATTGACTTTCCAGATATCTAATTCAAACAAATCTCCAATATCATCAAGATTTAATGATGCAATAACGTCAATACCGTCTATATCTTTAAAATTGCATTCACTAATTTGCTGCCCAAATGACCGTTCTTCTTTATTTTTAGTATGAAAGTTAGGGATTAAATAGAGACTTCCCATGCTTCCATCATCCAAAGGAAGCACTCTTAATGTTTCGTCCCAATCATAGGGAAGAGATAAACTCGCCTTATTGATTAAGTACGATAGAAGTACTCGTTCCTTTTCTGTTATTTTCCTACTATTTTCCATGAATTCTACCAACATTTAATGTCCCATCCTGCAACTTATATACTGTATATTGCAAAGTTTTACCATCAACAGATATAGTCCGATTAACAGTTTGACCAACTTTTATACTTGAAGAAATTACATTTAAATCAGATTTTACAGCGTTACTAACGGCAACCCTATCTAATCCCATTTGATCTATATGACGAAATGTATGATACACTTGATTAGGTTTATTTCCAAATTGGATAGCGGACTTTGTAGCTACACTCCCTGCTGTTTTCCCTATTATTTTTATCGCCCATGATAGAGCTTTTCCTAACAATGCACCACCAAATTCTGCTGCTGCTATTTCGGTCAATGCCATTCCTATCGGTTGTCCTATTTCAGCCATATCTTGGTTAACTAAACTATTGAACAACTCCGATTTATACTCTTCTGACAATCGACTATTATCACCTAAAAAGCCCTCAATCAGAGTAGGATAGCTTCCAATGGTGTTTACAATTTCAAAAGAACTCATCTCTCGGTCAGAACGAAATCCACCCCCATTTTGATATGCGTTGAACCATTTATCTCCTACTTTGAAGGATACTGTAGCGCCAAGCCAAGTATAACCGTCTTTCTCTTCATGCCCTTCTATCCAGAGGTAGTTACCAGTATCATTATGGCGATACCAATCTCTCCCATCCGGGTCTATTGCATTTATCGGATTCCCTGCACAATACACATACGGACTCATACTCGGATACTTCTCCGCCAGCGGATCCATCGTAGTAAACCCCGGTACTGTTGCATAATACTGTCGTGCCTCGAAGTCACTCCAAAACAGATTCTTGTCTCCGTCAAACTCCTTAGCGCCGTACTTGTAGGGTTGTCCCGTAGTGGTAACACTCGTTCCGAACAACATGCCGTACGGGTAGTAATGATTGGTTTGTTGAACCGTACCGCTCGCATTCGCCACCACGCGGTTGTTACCCAAGTGGTCTGTCAAGTAGTAATAGTAGGTACCGTTTTCAATGTACCCGCCGTCTACCAATATGCGTTTTAAGGTGTTGTTTTCGTAAACCATAACACCCCGCAAATCAGCCGTATAATACTTGGATAACATAATAACAAAGCATTTATGGTCCATTCCTTACGGGACTTGTTTTAGCCATTAAACAAATAGACAAAATTAAACTTAATATAACAAACAATACTATTCCCAAAGCTATAAGCCCCATTTGAGTATTTTCCTTTTGAGGTAACCTATCGAATTCTTTAATGATATTTTTCCAACGATTTCTATTCATTAACACTTTTTGTCCTGCAATAAAAATGAAAAGTAGCCATATAACTAAACATACTCCTATTATATAACTTATTAACTCTGGATTATACATAAGTCCAAATAGACTAAGAAGTGCTGCAAAATAGTAGATTATAGAAAGTACAGGAAGTATCATTAATCCATTTAGAAGACCAAATGCTCTCCATTCCATCCAAAATCCATCCATATGAGAATCTTCCATGAATTTGTATATTCGATAATACACATACTGATACGCTTTAATGATATTTTTGATTTTCATAGACTTCAAAATTGAGTAATTACTGAGTAATTGGGATACCACCAATATTTTTCACTCATGCTGTTGTGATAACGATGCACTTCCATACTTGATTGTATAACAGTATTTATACCTCCGGGAACAAAAACCTCTGTAACGCCATATAACACTGCAAAGTAAGGATTGCTATATGCCGCACTTCCTAGCATTGCATTAAAACCGGCCTTCATAGGATGAGTAACATTAGAAGAATTCGGATTATTATAATAATTCCAAATTCCTATTCCGTCATAAAGAATTGACGCACCAAACGCAACTCCTCCTATCACTTTTCCTATTTTTGACATCTGATACGTAGTAATTTGGGCTTTACTTCCTCCTGTCCATCCCGAAGCATACCATTTGGGACTAAATTGAGAGCCATTTTTTACACCATTAGTAAATCGCAGCGAAGCATCCGAAAAACTGGCGATTGTCCCTACAAGTCCCATCACACTGTTTGCTTTTAGAAAAATATTTGATGAAGAGTAGCCGGGCATAGAAAATCCTACCCGTACAGCTTCTCCATTTTCTACTGTACCATAGCTCGAATAATACATATTGGTTTTATCGTTATAGGTCAAACCGGAGAGGAATTCCGCATCGGTAGCATGTCCCCATGAACTATAATTGAAGGACTCATAATTACTATTCCCGGCTAAATATGATTCCATAAATCGACGTATCTCATCCGGATCGGAAGTACTCCAATAGTCCATACCTGTAGGGTCTACATATCTTATCGGATTTCCCGCACAATACACATACGGACTCATACTCGGATACCTCTCCGCCATCGGATCCATCGTAGTAAACCCCGACACCGTTGCATAATACTGTCGTGCCTCGAAGTCACTCCAGAACAGGTTCTTGTTTCCGTCAAACTCCTTAGCGCCGTACTTGTAGGGTTGTCCCGTAGTGGTAACACTCGTTCCGAACAACATGCCGTACGGGTAGTAATGATTGGTTTGTTGAACCGTACCGCTCGCACTTGCCACCACCCGATTGTTACCCAAGTGGTCTTGCAGGTAGTAATAGTAGGTACCGTTTTCTATGTACCCGCCATCTACCAAGATGCGCTTTAAGGTGTTGTTCTCGTAAACCATGTTTCCTGCGTATTGCGTGGTTACTTGCGTACTGCCGCTACCGCGTATCGTTGTCAACTTCCGACCGTTGGCAGCATAAACGTACTGATTGGTCTGAGAGTCGATGGTAAGCGTGCGCGGCAAATTTAAGATATTGTACGTTATGTTGCTAATTTTCTGATTCAAATCTTTGGTACGGTTGCCGTTTGCGTCATAAGCATACCTTGTACCGGTAAGGCTATTGGTGCGAAAATCATTCGATTGATTTTGTCCTATTCCGGGTACGGAAGCCGTTTCGGAAACTGTCGTTAACTGATTGCCCGTGTAGTTCATGGTCAAGTTGTCAACCACTCCGTAACTACTTTGACCGATATTGCCTTTACGATTCAATGTAAGCATATTGCCGTGTTTGTCGTAAGTGTACGAAGTCCCGTACCTTGTATTATAATCGGTGCTACCTTCTTTATAGTTAGCCGTTATCAGGCGTGAAAGATTGTCGTATGCAAAAGTGTAACCCCGCAAGGTGGTTTCAGTACCGCTCTTCCACGTCATAGCGCCTATATTACCGTTGTAACGAGCAACACTGCCGGCATAGGCGTCGTTGTAATAGAGCGTTTCGTTAAACAAACTACCGGTGATGGTCTTGAGCCACGAACGAACGTTGTAGGTATAGTTGCTCTTAAGTGCAGCAACATTATTGCGCTTATTCTCTTTCAAACGCCCCAAATCATCATATACATTGTCAATTAAAGTTTGCTCCGTACCACTATTCAACTTATGCTTGCTCGTAAGCAACCTTCCTGCTTGGTCGTACGTATAGGCATACTCTTCGGTGGTTGTAGTGCCACTGCCTTTGTAATGGATATGCTTGCGCTTTACAGGTTGCCCGACGAAGTTGTAGGCGATGTACTCTTTCTCGTAACCGTTAGTGAATTGATTGGTGGATTTGGTCTGTATCAGACGACTACGATTGTCGTAATATATCACGGTATAGAGATAAGACGAATCCGGAGCAATATCCAGTTTCGCAACAGCCGTACCGGTAAGCTTGCCCTTGTGCTGATAAGTGCTATTGTCGGCACCGTAACGAGTATTGTAGTTTGTTCCTTGCGAGCTATCATACGCAAGTTCGCTTTTAAAACCGGTATTAGCTGTGTTTTTAAATCCGGGTAAGACCTTAAAGTCATAATTGTCGTAGTAGTATACTTGTCCTATTCGCACATCAGTCATGGATATACCACTAATAGCATAACCCATTTTGTTGCCTGTGGCACTTGTGTTGTAGCTGGCTTTAACAACACTACTCAGAGATGAATAAGTGCGGCAACTGCCACTCAATACCGTACGTCCTAATGCATCGGGGATGGTAAATGTCCATTCATAAAGTGAGATTGCCCGTTGATTGGCATCTTGTGTCAAAATGAGGCGGTCGGCTGTATCATAAACATAACGAATGTATTCGCAACCGGGCAGCTTCTTTTCTATACAGCGATTACGATTATCGTACTTGTATTGATAAGCGTACCGTGCCAAACCTGTAGCATTTTGATTATCTTGATACATAGGGGGTAGCACAAAACGCAGATTCCCATAGTCGTCATATACATAATAGGTATCATGTGGAGTGCCCCCGTTCATTTGTCGGGTTAAAACCGTTCGCCCCAGTTTGTCGGTGAAAGTGTAACTGACATTACCGTCTTCATCGGTGGTTTTGACGACGTAAAGTTGTGCCGTAGCATAATACCCCTTATTTTCCAAACTTCCCGATGAATTAACCGAATAACGTGTGCAATTTAATGGAGAGGTCTGCGTATTGGTAAGATATCCGGTCGCAACAGGTTTCACGTTTCCCGTACGCCATGCAGCTCCCGGACCGAATTGCTGCACAATTCTGTTGAGTGGCGAAGGTTCGTAGACATTAAGTGAATAAGGGTCATTGTCATTATTGGAATTAAGATGTTTAGATTGTGAGATTACTGTTGCTGTATCAACGTAAGCTCCATTATTGCTATTTGCCATGGCAGCCGGAAGCCAATTTTTCGCTACACGTCCGATAGCATCGTACTGGGTAAGTGATACCAAATCTTTGCGACCGGTAGAAGTATCAGTACCACCGGCTTTTACCAATATCGTTTGTTCCGGACGTCCCAAACCGTCGTAATAGCCGACGACGTCTTGCCAAGCATTGCCGTCAGCGGAAGTATAGGTGCGGGTAACAATGTGATTATGGTTGGAAGAACCGATGGTGATGGCGTCGGGATAAGAGGCAGGATTAGGTATTGGTTCCGGTGTCGGAGGATTAGGAGGTGTTTCATTTCCTCCCCCTGAAACAATGCCTTCTATACGAAGGCTAATGTTCTTAGAATAAGATGTTGGCTCGAAAATAATATAATAGTGACCTGCGGGAACATCTATTTCGATGTAAGCCTGACAACCTGTTTCATTACCGGGATATTCGTCTGCATAGAAATCTTGACTATCTGTAATAAGGTTTACGCTTTGTAGACCTTGAAAATTCAATCCTCCAGAGAAAAAATAGATATCAGTAGGGCTAAGGAAAGCTGCGATAATAAGTGTCATTGGGTTAGTTAATTCTATGCCGATACACATATCAAAACCAGGTCCGTAGAAATAATTTGCGCCATACGACATGTTGTAAGTAGAAGTAGAAACAAACGAATTGGAATAAGGACTTCTGTATTCGGGGGTTAATGTTTGCATGTAGGCTTCCAATGGAATAATGCAAAATGATAAATATAGTATAAATCGTTTCATAACATCCTGTATTTTATGGGTTTGTATATTGATATTTGTAACCTTCCAAGTATTGATGATTTCCTTGCTCATCCATGATGTATGCCCATTGCAACCGTCCAAAAGAGTCATATTCATAATATGTCGTTGTACCGTCAGGGGATGTCTCGGAAGTTTTTCCTATTGCTGGTTTATAAGTGTATACCATGACTTGTCCTTCAGGATAATTGCTTCTCAATGTGCTATGCAAATTGCGTATGCTTTGGTCATTTGACAACGAAAGATAGGATTGTGAGGGCGTTGAGCCATTTATGTTTCTGAGTTCTGCAATGGGGTATAGACCGTTATAACCCCACAGATATGCAGTCTTTATTCCGGCTCTGTCCGTGATGGAAATCACTCTACCCTGTGCGTCGTAATTATAAGTGTAGTCCGTTACATAATTCGATAATTGTCCGGTTATGGGATTCCACCCTTTGGATTGCGTTACCTTTGATGTCAAATAACTATCTGGATAGCCATATGTAGTATAAACGGAATTGAATAATGTCCATGTCGTACTGCCGTTGTTTTTAACATAGTCGTTCTGATACACCGGCAATGCCAGTTGGTTCTTTTGATATAGCTTGTTATTAGAACTGTTCGTGTGTATATCGGAAATGTATTTTAACTCCGTTTTCAACGAATCACCATTACTGTTCATGGTCAATACCTCTGCCAAACGACCAACAGAGTTATATCCATATTTCTTTCCCGACATAACAGAGTCATTGTTCACATATTGTATATTCCGTTCACTCTCTAAGGGATAATCGGAAATAAGAGTTCTGCTTACATATAAATAGCCTGTATAGAAGCTTGTTAAATGCTCTGCATATTGTTTTTGCAGATGATTATATTTGTAGGAATTCTTTAGTAAAAGCGTATGGTTATTATTGTAATGATGTTTGCTTAGTAACTTCCCACGGCGAAAGTGATAAGATATAGGTTGTCTATACAAATTGTATGAATATTGAGGATGTACAATAGTTTTATTACCTGCCGTGTTTAATGTAATAAGGGTTATGTTTAATCCGTTTGAAGATGTATCGTCGGGAGTATCACGATAGGTGCTATAATAGTACTCTATGGCAGAGCCATCATTGAATACTTCTCTAACGAAAGAATAACTGAT
>JAISGR010000166.1 GCA_031262995.1 Prevotellaceae bacterium
TTGTCTATCAAAACATCGGGAAGAATAGCCCTAAGCAACTTATCTGAATTCATGACGGCAAAGATAACGCCTATTCGTGATATCTGGTGGTAGTATCAACACAGAAAATCCGCTGACCCCTTTTTGATGACTTTCGGTTGTCACCGTCCAAACGCAAAAAAGCCCGTAGAATGTCGATTCTACAGGCTTTTCCGTTTGGTTTGTCGCTTCTTTGGAAGCGGCTTCGCGGTGCGTACGGGACTCGAACCCGTGACCTCCTGCGTGACAGGCAGGCATTCTAACCAGGCTGAACTAACGCACCTTTCCTGATTGCGGCTGCAAAGGTATATATATATTTGAGATGAGCAATGTTTTGAAGCGCTTTTTTATCTGTCTATCTGCAATTATTCTTGCAAGGGGCAAATGCAGGTCGACGGAGTGACGAAAGCCGGCAATAGTTGTTGCTTTCATGCACAGATGATACAATGTATATATCCAATGCCATTAGGGGGGAAAGTATGCTCTTACTGAGATGAATATGCTGTCCCGTCGGGACATCAAGCTTATTACAATAAGACCATGCACGTGCTTCAATAGGACAATGCACGTGCCTCAATAAGACAATGCACGTGCCTCAACAGGACAAGAGCGCTGTCTCAATGGATGATGTATAGCCGATTGCGGCATAGAGATAAAAAGTATAAAAAAAGAATCACCGATTAGATTATACAACAAATAGAACGTAAATTTGCCACAGCAAACGAGCACAACAAGCTCATTTGTCCGTCTGATTATATCTAAATTAAATATCATATCTATATGAATTACTATGAAATAGGGAACACCGGCATGAAGGTATCCGCATTGAGCTTCGGTGCCTCATCGCTGGGAGGCGTATTTCACGACATTCGAGAGACAGAAGCCATCAAGGCAGTGTACACAGCCGTAGAGAACGGAATGAACTTTATCGACGTATCTCCCTACTATGGACACTACAAAGCCGAAACTGTGCTGGGAAAGGCATTGACGGGAATCCCTCGCATGCAATACTACCTGTCGACCAAGGTGGGACGATACGGCAAAGACGGCGTAAACACATGGGACTACTCTGCCCGACGCGCCACCGAAAGCGTGTACGAAAGCATGGAACGGCTGCATGTGGATTATATCGACCTCATCAATGTGCACGATGTGGAGTTTGCCGACCTGCAACAGGTGGTCGACGAGACACTGCCTGCCCTGCACGCACTCAAAGAGCAAGGCATCGTGAAGCATGTGGGCATCACCGACCTGCAACTCGAGAACCTGCAATGGGTCATCGAACATGCTGCTCCCAATACGGTGGAGAGTGTGCTCAGCTTCTGCCACTACTGCCTGTGCGACGAGAAGCTGAATGACTATCTCGACTTCTTCGAGGCGCACAACGTAGGCATCATCAACGCCTCGCCACTCTCCATGGGGCTGCTCTCCATGCGGGGCATACCCGACTGGCATCCGGCGCCCAAACCGTTGATAGAAGCCTGCCGACAGGCTACCGCATATTGCGCCGCCCGCCGCTACCCCATCGAGAAACTCGCCATTCAATATGCCGTCAGCAACCCGCGCATCGCCACTACCCTCTTCAGTTCTGCCAATCCGGTGAATGTACAGAAGAACATCGACTATGCCAACGCGCCCATCGACTGGAAGCTGGTAGAAGAGGTACAGCAGCTCATCGGTGACCGAATGCGGATTAGCTGGGCAAATACATAACAAACAATATTCAACTTATGAAATACAAGATTATCGATGCTCATGCCCACTTGTGGCTGAAGCAAAATGCCGAACTGCACGGACTGCGCATACACACGCTCCCCAACGGCAGGTCGGAGTTTATGGGCGAAATCAGGCAGATGTTGCCCCCGTTCATGATTGACGGCAAGAACAGCGCCGAAGTGTTCCTCTCCAACATGAATTATGCCCAGGTTTCGGCAGCTGTCATTACGCAAGAGTACATCGACGGCAACCAGAACGCTTATCTGTGGAAGGTAAGCCAGCAATATCCCGACCGCTTCATCGTGTGCGGCATGTGCGAATTTCGTCGACCGGGCTTCTTCAGAGAAGCCGAACGGCTGATGTTACAAGGCTTCAAGGGCATCAAGGTGCCTGCACAACGTTTGCTAACGCCCGAAGGCTATATCCACCTCAACTCCCCGGCGATGATGGAGATGTTTCAAAAGATGGAGGAGAACAACGTTTTCCTCTCCATCGACCTGCTCGACGGCGATCTGCAGGTGGGCGAAATGGAAGACATCGTGACCGAGTTTCCGCGACTGCGCGTCGCCATCGGACACTTCGGCACGGTGACCCGTCCCAACTGGCAAGCCCAAATCCGACTGGCACGACACCCCAACGTGTACATCGAGTCGGGAGGCATCACGTGGCTCTTCAACGATGAGTTCTACCCCTTCAAGGGAGCAGTGCGCGCCATCCGCGAAGCAGCCGAATTAGTCGGCATGGAAAAGCTGATGTGGGGTTCGGACTATCCGCGCACCATCACCGCCATCACCTACCGCATGTCGTACGACTTCATCACGAAATCGACCGAACTGACCGACAGCGAGAAGGCGCTCTTCCTCGGAGAGAACGCCCGCAAGTTCTTCGGGTTTAAAGAGTTGATCGACCTCCCCTACATCAAAAACATGAGCGAGGAATGAAAGCCGTACAAATCAAAGCGCCGCACGAGATGGGTGTTGTCCAAACAGCCCAACCGCAGCGCATCGGCAAGGAGGACGTGTGCATCCGCCTGAGCCACGTAGGCTTCTGCGGTTCCGACCTGAACACCTACTTGGGACGGAACCCGATGGTGAAGCTTCCCGTGATTCCCGGACACGAGGTGGGCGCCGTGATAGAAAGTGTGGGGAGCGATGTGCCCGATATGCTGAAGCCCGGCATGAGCGTCACCGTCAACCCATACACCAACTGCGACAAGTGCGCCGCTTGCCGCAACGGACGGGTCAACGCCTGCGCACACAACGAAACGCTGGGCGTGCAACGCAACGGTGTGATGTGCGAACGCGCCGTGTTGCCCTGGCAGAAGATCATCCCCGCACCCGGCATCCCCCCCCGGGACTGTGCCCTGATAGAGCCGATGAGTGTGGGCTTTCATGCCGTCGACCGTGCGGGTGTGACCGACATCGACATCGTCCTGGTGATTGGTTGCGGCATGATCGGCATCGGCGCCATTGTACGCGCTGCGCTGCGCGGCGCCACCGTGATTGCCGTCGACCTGGACGACGAGAAGCTGGCGCTGGCACGCCGCATCGGCGCCCGGTACACCCTCAATTCGCAAACCGACGCGGTGCACGAACGGTTACAGAAAATAACCGGCGGCTTCGGAGCGGATGTGGTGATAGAGGCAGTAGGCAGCACGCCCACCTACCGGATGGCGATAGAAGAGGTGGGATTCACCGGACGGGTGGTCTGCATCGGCTACGCCCCAAGCGACGTGCCGCTGACTACGAAGCTTTTCGTACAGAAGGAGCTGAATATCTACGGCTCGCGCAATGCCTTGCCGACAGATTTCCGCGCCGTGATTCGTTACATGCAGACCGGCAACTGCCCCGTCGACGCATTTATCTCTGCCGTCGTAGCCCCCGAAGAGGCGGCGCAGGCGGTACAAAAATGGGCGGAACACCCGGGCAAGGTGTTCCGCATATTGGTCTCATTCACCGAATAGTGCTTACCGTTAGCGACGAACCTATGCACCCGGTAGCGACGAACCTGTGCAACCGTTGGCGACGAACCTGTGCAACCGGTGGCACTTCTTATGAGCGCGATGGGGGGAGTTAAATCGGTCCCTCTCTCCTGAGCTTCTCTACAAACTTGTCGATGCGCTGCAGCTCCTGCGGTATGCGGATGCGTTGCGGACAGAGCGGCACACACTCATTGCAGCCGATGCAGTGATCAGCTTGCCTCAACGTTTCGACCGAGCGGTTGTAACCTACAAGGAAAGCGCGACGGGCACGGCGGTAATTCTCGTCGCCGCCCTCTTGGGGGATGTTGCCCTCGTTCACGCACTTGTTGTAGTGCAGCAAGATGCCCGGTATGTCGATGCCGTAAGGGCAAGGCATACAGTAATCGCAATCGTTGCAGGGAATGGTGGGATAGGAGCGTATAATCTCTGCCGTTCCTTCGAGGAAGGTACGTTCGTCGGCGGTCAGCGGCACAAGGGGCGAGTAGGTGCGGACATTGTCTTGCAGGTGCTCCATATAGGTCATGCCGCTCAGTACGGTCAGCACCCCTTCGAGCGAACCGGCAAAGCGGAATGCCCAGGAGGCGGCGCTGTCGTCGGGACGGCGTTGCTTGAGGTGGTTGACGACGTAGGTAGGCAGTTTCGAGAGCCGTCCGCCCAGCAACGGTTCCATCACCACTGCCGGAATCTTGTACTTCACCAGGCTGTCGTACAGGATCGAAGCATTGGTGGCACCCTGACCGGCATGGTCCCAGTCCACGTAGTTAAGCTGTACCTGCACGAAGTCCCAGTGATAAGTGTCGTGCAGTGCGAGGAACTCTTCGAACTGGTCGGCATTTCCGTGAAACGAAAAGCCGAGGTTGCGGACGCGGCCTGCCTTGCGCTCCTCCAGGAGGAAATCCATCATGCCGTTGTCGACAAAACGGGTGCGAAAAGCATCCAAGCCACCGCCACCGAGTCCGTGCAGCAGGTAATAGTCGATGTAGTCGACCTGCAACTCGGAAAATGACTGGTGATACATCTTCAGGGAGTTCTCCCGCGAGGCGTGTCCGAAGTTCGAGAGCTTGGTGGCAATGAAGTACTTCTCGCGCGGATGCCGCTTCAGGGCAATACCGGTCACCTTCTCCGACAACCCCTGCACGTAGACGGGAGCCGTATCAAAATAGTTCACGCCATGTTCGATGGCATAGTCCACCAAACGGTTCACCGTCTCCTGATCAGGCTCGTTGCCCTTCATCGGCCATCGCATACAGCCGTAGCCAAGGATGGAAACACGGTCGCCCGTGGCAGAGGTTCGATAGGTCATCCCGCCCGCAGGCACGGGTTGTCCGGCGGAAGCGCCTTCGCCGTTCGAGCCGGGTTTGCAACCATATAGAGTTCCGGCAGTGGTAGCAGTGACGGCACTGATACCGGCAAGTTTCAAGAACTCGCGCCGCGACAGATTCTTTTTGTCTTTCATCGTTTCTTTCAATTAGTACATTGTCATATTACTTACACCGACACATGTTCACCTTCACTATATCAGCTTATGCGCCTCGTGTCCTTCGACATAGATAGCCGTGAACGGACGCGACGGACAGAGGTATTCGCACGCACCGCATCCGATGCAACGTTCCGTATCGACAGCAGGTATCTGAATCGACCCGGGGTCTCCTTCCACCGAAGGAATCATGGTGATGGCGGACGCCGGACAATGACGAGCGCAGTTGCCGCACGCCTTTCCGTCGGTCAACGGGACACAGTTCTTGCGCACCCATACGGCATGTCCTATCTGCGTGGACGATTTATCTGCCGCACTGATCAGGCTGATGGCATCGGCAGGGCATACCTCGGAACAGCGGGTACATTCGGGACGGCAGTAGCCGTGGTCATAAGCCATGACGGGTTGCATCAGCGTCATCAAATCCGACGAGGGACGCAACACGCGGGAGGGACAAGCCGCCACACAGAGCTGGCAACCGGTGCAGTGCCGGGCAAATCGGCGAAGGTCGTGCGACCCGGCAGGGTGGATGGGCGTGGTACGCGGAGGAGCCACTTTGTCTTCGATAACGGCAAAACCGCCGTCGCGCTTCTTCTCCTGCGCCTTCAGCAGCGTACCGGTGGCAAGCAGCGCACCGGCAGTGAAGAAGGCACGGCGCGAAGTGTCGACCCCGTCGCTGTCATTTGCCTGCGGCGATGCCGGTTCGACAACCTTTGCCTCGACAGCCTTCTTCCGGCGGGGCAACGAGAAGCTCAACGCACCCTCGCGGCACTGACCGAGGCAATCCATGCAAGTCACACAACGGCTGTAATCCACCTTGTGCTGCTTGATGTCGATACAGGCTGCCTTACAGCTGCGCGCGCAGAGTTGACAGCTGGTGCACTTATCGGTGTCAATCTTGATTTTGAAGAGGGAGAAGCGGGAGAACATGCCCAACAACGTACCTACCGGACAGATGGTGTTGCAGTAGGTGCGTCCGTTGCGCCAGGAGAGCACAACCACCGTCGCCAAGGTAACAACGGCAATGAGCAGCGTCGACAGGGAAGGCAACCACACCTCCACGGAGTAGAACATATAGCTGTCGGCACGCGCTGCCAGGTACGCCAGCAGGTTGTTGCCCGCTTGATAGACGGGAGCCATCAGGCTCGACACGATGCGTCCGTAAGCGCCATACGGGTCGAGCAGGGCGAGCAACGTTCCCGCACCTGCCAATGCACTCATCCCCACAAATACATACAGGACGAAGATGGGCAGACGCAGCCACCATTTCTCTTTCGAATAGCTGTACTTGAAGCGGTTGCGCTTTTTACCGCGTCTGCCCAACCATGCAATGATGTCTTGCATCACGCCCAGCGGACAAATGACGGAACAGTAGACACGTCCCAGCAGCAATGTCAATAGCAGCAGGAACAATGGAGTGAAAGCACTGACACCCAACAACGCAGGCATGAACTGAATCTTTGCCAGCCAGCCCAGCCAGGTGTGTAGCGTTCCCGTTACATCAAGGAACAGCAGTGTAGTAAGGGTGAGGAAGATAACAGCGAGCGTTATCCGGATGTTTCGTAACATAGTAGTGAGTTTTATCGACGCAAAGAAAGCGGAAAAACCAATTAGTGTCGCAAATACACAATAAAAAATTAGTAAAAATCAACTAACTCCCCGTTTCACTATATGAACAATTCCCCAACCTCAACATTCAGCGCAATTGTGGAGGTTTCCACCGTTCCGTCAATCGGCTGCGAGGCAAAACATTACGCAGGACTAAGCCGGTGCGCCCCACCTTAGCAAACGACTTTGATGTAGCCATATCAAGCATCGTGATATAGTCATATCAAACATCGTGATATGGTCATATCAAGCATCGTGATATGGTCATATCAAGCATCGTGATATGGTCATATTAAGCATCGTGATATAGTCATATCAAGGTAGCGAGACAGTAATGGCGTGATCTTCTTTAGCCCGCGGCTTAGGTCGAACTCACGTTACTTAGGTCGGGGTCACATTGGTTTAGCTGTTCCAATGCCATGAAATATTGGGAAGTCAGCTCCTTCATCACCTGATTGACGGTTTGCACAGGTCGACCGTTGAAGAGTGATGCCACCTGACCGATTTCCAGTTCGCCCTCGTCCAACTCGCCTTCCAGGATGCCTCGCTTGGCACGACCTTTCGAGAGGAGTGCGCGCAGTTCCTCTTCGGAGGCGCCGCGGGCTTCGGATGCTTCCACCTGCGTGCGGAAAGCATTCTTTATCAGCCGCACGGGAGACAGCTTCTTCAATAACAACTTCGTGTCGCCCTCCTGCAAATGCAGGCAATACTCCTTGAAGGCAGGATGGGCGCTGCTCTCTTCCGTCAGTGCAAAGCGGGTGCCTATCTGTACCCCCTCGGCGCCCAGTGCGCGGACAGCCAGCATGGCGGCGCCGGTGGCAATGCCTCCGGCAGCAATCAACGGCAACGAGGTGGCGGCACGCACGGCAGGAATCAGGCAGAGGGTGGTGGTCTCTTCGCGCCCATTGTGCCCGCCGGCTTCGAAGCCTTCGGCAACCACGGCATCAACGCCCGCCTCCTCGGCTTTCCGGGCAAAACGGGAAGAGCTGACTACATGCACCACCGTCATGCCCCGTGCTTTGAGCCAACCCGTCCATTGGGCAGGGCTGCCGGCAGAGGTAAAGACGATGCGTACACCCTCGTCGACCACCAGCTGCATGATCTCGTCTATCTGCGGATACATCAACGGGATATTCACGCCGAACGGTTTGTCGGTTGCCGCCCGGCATTTACGGATATGCTCACGCAAGGTATCGGGGTGCATGGAACCTGCGCCCAACAGCCCCAAACCGCCGGCATTGCTCACAGCCGAAGCCAGCCGCCAGCCACTGCACCAAACCATTCCACCCTGTACGATGGGGTATTCGGTGCCGAAAAGAGTTTCGATTCGATGATTCATCATGTTATCAGTTATTATCGGTTACTGCCAGCCCTATCAGATGCCGCCAGTTACTATCAGTTATTGATTGGTTCTTTTGAATGTACAATGGCGGTGGAATCACCATACGCTTTCAACACTTCGAGTGTACGGGCACGCCGCTTGCGTCCTTTCACATCCCAAAAATCGCGGGTGAAGACAGCCATGAAGTCCATTCCCGAGGGAGCGGAGGAGGTACCCTT
>JAISGR010000073.1 GCA_031262995.1 Prevotellaceae bacterium
TTTTATCGAGTCTCTTATTTTGTCGGTGCAAAGGTATGCTGCATACAACAAGCTTGCAAGAATAATCAACTAACAGCGTGTTTTATACTACCGTTTTTTTTTTTTGATATTGGAACGGCAAAAGAGGTGATACATTTTTTAACTCCCCTCCTGCCGGAAGGAGGGGAGTTGGAGTTACTTCGCGTTTTGACACAGCTTCAAAGGTACTCCGGATTCAGAAGTAGAGGTACTCCGGATTCATCTCATTGTATGGTCAGGTGGCATCCTTGCAGCGCCCGGTCGCTCGAGTCGCTGCCGACCAGCACGTCGTAAACGCCGGGGGTGCCGCAGACGGTGTTGGTCTGTTCATTCCACCACATCAATTCCTTTTCGCCGAGGGTGAGCGACACGTTCACGGTCTGTCCGGCAGGAATGCTGACGCGCTTGAAGGCGCGCAGGGTCTTCTGTGGTCCTTCGGCATCGCCCTGTTTGTGCAGATAGAGTTGCACCACCTCTTCTCCGTCGCGCTTGCCGGTGTTGGTCACGGGGATGGTGAGGGTTGCCGGTTCGCCCACAGCCAGCTCGGTCTTGGCGAGAACGGGCTTGCCGAACGAGAAGGTGGTATAGCTCAGCCCGTAGCCGAAGGGGAAGAGCGGCTGTTGGGTCATGTAGCGGTAGGTGCGGTCGGTCATGTTGTAATCCTCGAAGTCGGGCAGCTGTTCCGCGTTGCGGTAGAAGGTCATGGGCAGGCGTCCGGCGGGGTTGTAGTCGCCGAAGAGCACGTCGGCAACGGCGCGTCCGCCCTGCTGTCCCGGGTACCACGCTTGCAGGATGGCTTGGCAGCGCTCCATCTCCGGCTCGAAGCCGATGGCGCTGCCCGAGCAGTTCACCAGAATCACCTGCTTGCCGGCACGGTGCAGGGCGGCGATGAGTTCGCGCTGTACGGCGGGCAGCTCGATGTCGGTGCGGTCGCCCCGCCGGAAGCCGGGCAGGTTGACGCCCATCTCTTCGCCTTCGAGCGAGGGGGAGATGCCGGAGACGAAGATCACCACGTCGGCATCCTTCACGGCAGCCACCGAGCGGGAGAGGTTGATTGCCTGCTTGAAGCCGATGTCGAAGTTGAGCTGGGCATCGCTCTTGAGGTATTCATATTGCAGCTCGATGTCGTACGGCTTGCCCTTTTCGGCTTGCAGGGTGTAGCTCAAACCGCGTCCGCCGTGTGCGTTATTGAACGTTTTCACCTCTTCGCCGTTGATGCGCAGGCGACCGGTGCCGTGGGTGTAGATGTCGAACACCACCTCGCCCGACTGTTGCGGGGTGAGCGTGCTGTTGTAGGTGGCAGAGAAGTCGGTCAGGTTGACGCCCGGCGCAAAGACGGTAGCGCCCGAGGTGCAGAAGCGGAAGGGAGTGGTGATCCGGGCGGTGACCACGGGGCTGCCCTCGCGGGTGGCGTTGTTCCAGTAGCGGGCGGTGAAGCCTTTCCCGTCGGGGGTGGCGCACCGGTCGAAGATGCTCTGCAGGAGGGTGCGTTCCACGCGGTCGCATCCCGGCTCGTATATCAGGCGGTCGTTGGCGCCCAGTGCGTTGCGGATGCCTTCGAGGATGGTGACGGTGCGGGGAGGCATGCCGTTGTAGTTGCCCCACTGCATCACCGAGTCGCTGGCGTTGGGTCCCATCACGGCGACGGTCAGTCCGCCGCGCTTCAGGGGGAGGATGTTGTTCTTGTTGAGCAGCAGTGTCATCGATTCGCGGGCTATGCGGAGCGCCAGCGAATCGTGTGCCGCCGATGCCACTACCGAGTAGGGAATCTTCGACCACGACACCTCGCCCGGGTCGTCCATCTCGCCCAGTGCGAAGCGGTCGGTGAGGAGTCGCTTGACCGATACATCCAGGTCGGCTTCCCTGATCATCCCCTTTTGGAGCGCTTCGGTGAGCGACTGATAGCTGGAGCCGCACTCCAGGTCGGTGCCGCTCAACACGGCGGCAGCCGAAGCGGAGGCAGCGTCGGGGTGCGTCTCGTGCCGTCCTTCGCGGTAGAAGTCGTCGATGGCTCCGCAGTCGGAGAGCACAATGCCCTCATATCCCCATTCCCGGCGCAGGATGTGCGTCAGCAGCTGGTTGTTGCCGCAGCAGGGTTCGCCCTCGAAGCTGTTGTAGGCACACATCACCTCCTTGACACCGGCTTCCCTGACCAAGGCTTCGAAGGGCACGAGGTAGGTCTCGTACAGGTCGCGCGGCTTGATGTGCTCGGCATTGAAGGAGTGTCGGTTCCATTCCGGACCGGAGTGCACGGCGAAATGCTTGGCGCAGGCGTGCAGCTTGTCGTACTTCCCGTCGTTGGTGCCTTGCAGTCCTTTCACCACCATCACCCCCATGCGGGCGGTGAGGTACGGGTCTTCGCCGTAGGTCTCGATGCCCCGTCCCCAGCGCGGGTCGCGCAGGATATTGACGGTCGGTGTCCAGAAGGTCAGCCCTTCGTAACGTCCGTAGCTGCCTTCGGAGACGTAACGGGTGTGCTTGGCGCGCGCCTCGTCGGAAACGGCGGTAAACACCTCGTACACCGTCTCGGGCGAGAACGACGCCGCCATGCCGATGGGTTGCGGGAAGACGGTAGCCAGTCCGGCACGTGCCACGCCGTGCAGCGCCTCGTTCCACCAGTTGTACGGCTTGATGCCTAATCGCTCGACAGGCTTGGAGCTGTCCATCATCAGAGATACTTTCTCTTCGGCAGTGAGTTCCTTGAGCAGCAACTCGGCACGCCGCTCGGGCGACAAGGAGGTATCCTTGTACGAAGGCTCCCCACACCCCATCAGGGCGAGGAGCGGGAGCAGGTAGAAAATCTTTTGCTTCATGGGGATGTTGTATTAGTTACAAGGGGATACGAAAAGGCGCAAATATAGTGGCATTCTGATTAATTAGCAAAAATAGCCGAACAAAAGCACATCGCTTTTGTTCCCTACATATTTATGTAATCCACTTAAAATCGCAAAGTTATGAGAATAGCAAAAATTCAGGGGCGCGAAATCCTCGACTCAAGAGGCAACCCCACCGTCGAAGTAGATGTAACATTGGAATCGGGCTATACGGGTCGTGCTTCCGTACCGTCGGGCGCATCGACCGGCGAACACGAAGCCTTGGAGCTGCGCGACGGCGACAGGAAACGTTACGGCGGCAAGGGTGTGCTGAAGGCTGTTGAGAACATCAACAAAGTCATCGCCCCCAAACTGATAGGTGTCTCTGCCCTCGAACAGATGGAGGTCGACCACATCATGCTGGCGCTCGACGGCACCCCCACCAAGTCGAAGCTGGGCGCCAACGCCATTCTGGGCGTATCGCTGGCAGTAGCCAAGGCAGCAGCCAACTACTTGGAGATACCGCTCTATCGTTACATCGGCGGCACCAATACGTATGTGATGCCCGTGCCGATGATGAACATCATCAACGGCGGCTCGCACAGCGACGCACCGATAGCCTTTCAGGAGTTCATGATACGTCCGGTAGGCGCCAACTCGTTCCGCGAAGGATTGCGCATGGGCGCCGAAGTGTTCCACGCCCTGAAGAAGGTGTTGAAGGAGAGAGGACTGAGCACTGCCGTAGGCGACGAAGGCGGCTTCGCTCCCACACTCAACGGTACCGAAGATGCCTTGAACAGCATCCTGGCTGCCATCAAGGCTGCCGGCTACGAACCGGGCAAGGACGTGACCATCGCCATGGACTGCGCCTCGTCGGAGTTCTATCACGACGGCATCTACGACTATACCAAGTTCGAGGGCGAGAAAGGCAAGAAACGCACCGCCGAGGAACAGATCAACTTCCTGGAGGAGCTTATCAACGCCTATCCCATCGACTCCATCGAAGACGGCATGAGCGAGAACGACTGGCTGGGATGGCGCGAGCTGACCAAGCGCATCGGACACCGCTGCCAGTTGGTGGGCGACGACCTCTTCGTTACCAATGTCGACTTCCTGTCGAAAGGCATTCACGAGGGTTGCGCCAACTCCATCCTGATCAAGGTAAACCAAATCGGCTCGCTCACCGAGACGCTGAACGCCATTGAGATGGCACACCGTCACGGCTATACCACCGTTACCTCGCACCGCTCGGGCGAGACGGAGGATGCCACCATTGCCGACATTGCCGTAGCCACCAACAGCGGACAAATCAAAACCGGTTCGTTGAGCCGCAGCGACCGCATGGCTAAATACAACCAACTGCTCCGCATCGAGGAAGAGCTGGGCGCAAGAGCTGTTTACGGATATAAGCGCATCGTAAAGGGCTAAGCGCAACGGTTGCCCTTCGCGGGCAACCGACCGGCTTTTCCTGCCGAAAACAGAGGCACAGCGCTCGTTTGGGAGCAGCGGTGCCTCTGTGCTGTTTTACCGTTCGGGGTTTGCATGCCCTGTATGCGTTATAAAAGCATAATTACGAATCGTTTCCTCGTTTTCTCTTCCTTGCTTATTTGCGGTTTCAAATAATATCCATTTTCTTTGCACCTCGATAAACGATAAATACCTATCGAATAACGTCTCTTACCGAATCATACACTTAAAAAAGAACATTATGACCCTGTTGGTGATCGCACTTTCCGCATTGGCGGGTTTTATTTATGGCGTGCTGATGTGAGAAAAATCCTCCTGCTGCTGCTGGTTTATGTCGTCATCCAGTTGATCTGCAGTTTCGGTCTGCCTCATCAACTGCCGCTTGCATCGCTGCTGAGCGCGTTACTGATGATGGCATACTTGGGAACGTTCGGTTATCTGAGCGGTGACAAGCGGACATTTTCGCCCGTATCAGCTTCCTTTATCGGGCTGAGTCTGCTGTTCGGCATCTCCGCAATCTTTCTGGTGGACGGCTTGATGTCGGTATTGCCGTTGCCGCCGCTACCGCCGGTTATGGAAGAGGCATTTGTCTTGCTACAGACAGACCCGTGGGGCATCCTGTATCTCACATTGATGGGACCGATCACCGAAGAGCTGCTGTTTCGCGGCGCCATCACCCGCCTGCTGCTGGATCGCTACAAGCAACCGGCGATTGCCATCCTGCTGTCGGGCGTCATTTTCGGCATTGTCCACGGTAACTTCTCACAGGGAATACCCGCCTTTCTGCTGGGCGCCGCATTTGCATGGCTGTACAGCCTCACACGCAGCGTGGTGCCGGGCATTGCGATACACATCTTGAACAACGCCCTCTCGGTATTCCTGTCCCGACAATTCCCCAACGAGGACGATTTGCCGCAACTCATGGGCACCCCTGCCTATCTCGCCTTGCTTGTTGTGTCGCTGATACTCCTTGCGGTGACCGTGCGCAAGCTGATGCCCTATCGTCCCCAATAGACAACCTGTATGGAAGAACAACAAATCCCTTATCCTATTCCTCTTCCCCGCTGCTTTTGTCTAATGCTTTGATGGGTTTCTTGGGGGTGACGCCCAGCGCTTTCAGCGATTCCACACGCCCCATTACGTTCCCCTTTCCGTCGTAGAGCTGTCCGCGGGCACGGACGAAGGTTTTCTGAAGCTTCTCTATCTGGCTTTCCAAGTCGACAAAGGTGTCGGAGAAGCCGGCAATCTTGTCGTAAAGACCGGCGGCGGTGCTGACAATCTTCTCCACGTTCCGCGTCTGGCGGTCGTATTGCCACAGGTTGTACGCCAGTTGCAGCGCCATGAGCAGGTTGCTGGGCGAGATGATGATGATGCGTTTGCGGTAGGCATACTGGCTCAGGTCGGGCTGTTGCTTCATGGCGGTGATGTAGCTGTTCTCGTTGGGGATGAACATGAGCACGAAGCCGATGGCGTCGGTCACCGTCTTGTCGTAACCCTTTTCGGCAAGCTCATCCACATGTTTGCGCACGCTTCGGGCGTGTTCCCGCAGCAGGCGGTCGCGTTCGGCATCGCTGTCGGCGGTCAGGGCGTTGGTGTAGGCGGTCAGGGAGACTTTGGAGTCGATCACTACGGAGCGTCCTTCGGGGAAGCGCACGATGACGTCGGGACGGAGGTTGTTGCCCTCCTCGCTCTTGACGTTCTGCTGGACGAAGAACTCCTCGTCTCTGTGCAGCCCGCTGTTTTCGAGCAGCGTCTCCAGCACCATCTCGCCCCAGTCGCCCTGCGTCTTGCTCTCGCCTTTGAGTGCTTTGGTCAGGTTGGCGGCATCCGAGCCGATACGCATGGTCTGTTCGCGCAGCGACGAAACGGTTTGCTGCTGCTCCTGCTGAAAGAGCTTCATGGTCGCCTCGAAGGTGGATTGCAGCTCCTGCTTGTTCACTTCGTTGCGGGTCTTGCTTTCGTCGACCGACCGTTTAAACTCGGCAAACTGCTCCTTGATGGGTTTCAGCAGCTCGTCCATCTGCACGCGGTTGTTCTCCTGAAGCGCCGACTGTTTGGCGGCGAGCTGTTCGGCGGCGTTGCGTTGCATCTCCTGCTTGAGGGTATCGAGCTTCTGCGCCCACTGGCGGTCGCTCTCTTCGCGCAGAACGGCGGCATGGCGGCGCTCAGCCTCGACCTGCTCTTTGCAGCGCTGTTCGTTCTCTGCCAGCTGTCGGTTCAGCTGCTCCACCTGCGCGGCAAGCACCTCCCCTTTGACCAGAAGGGCGGTCTTCTCTCCCACCCTCCGGTTGCGTTCGACCAACCAGCCGATAACGATGCCGACTGCAATGCCGATGAATGCAGTAATAATTGTCATTTCCATACGATCTCCTCTTTTTCAATGTCCATACTTTCATTGATTCCGCCGCAAAGATACGGTTTATCGGACAGATTGCTACCCACCTTTTACGGTTCGTCTTTCGAGGGGAAGACGATGCGTCTTTCGAGAGGAAGACGGTTCGTCTTTCGAGGGGAAGACGGTTCGTCTTCCGAGGCGGAGACGGTGCAACCTTATTACTGCGCTTCGATGAACGCCTTCATTTCGGGCGTGTGTGCCTCAACGCTTTGCAGCAGTTTGAACTGTGCCTTGGTGCGTATCAGGTTGTGATCGGGATACTGTATCTTGTAGTAAGTATCGCCGTTGATGTAGTCGGCAAGGAAGCGCACGCACTGCATGTAGGGGAAGAGGGCGGCGGCATAAGGCAGGTTCTCTATCTCGACGGGAAGCAGGAAGGCGCGTGCCGACTCCAGATAGCCTTTGGTGAAGGCGCGGAAGATGTCCATGTTGAAGTTCACGTTGTCGAGGTTCCGGTCGTCCTCGGCGCCGGTGTTGGCAGTCGTTCGCAGGAAGTCGCCGAAGTCGGAGAAGATGAAGTTGGGCATCACCGTGTCGAGGTCGATGACGCAGAGCACCTGTCCGTGCTCGTCGAACATCATGTTGTTCACCTTGGTGTCGCAGTGGCAGATGCGCTTGGGCAGTTCGCCTGCGCGGTAGAGCCGTTCGCCGCGGCACATGTCGTCGGCGCGTCGTTCCAGCTCGTCCAAGTAGTACCGCACCTCGGCTACCCGTCCGGCGGCGTCGGCGGCAACGGCTTCGCGCAGCTGTTGCAGGCGGAACTCCATGTTGTGGAAATTGGGGATGGTCTCGCCCAGCGTGTCGGGAATATCTGCCAGCATGTTTTGGAAGTTGCCGAATGCCACGCCGGCATAGTAGGAGTACTCGGGATTGACGGTTTCGTAGGTTTTGGCGCGGGGGATGAAGCGCATCAGGCGCCAGTAGTTGACGGTATCGAACCAGTACGTCTTGCCGTTGTCGGCAGGGATGAAGGAGAGCACCTTGCGGTCGATGTCGTCGGCGCCCTGCTCGGTGAGCTTGCGGCGGATGTGTCGGGTCACGGCTTCGATGTTGGATTGCAGCATGTCCACATCCTGAAAGATGGCATGGTTGATGCGTTGCAACACATAGTCGGGGGCGGTTGCCTCGAGGGTGGCGACGTGATAAGTATCGTTGATGAGTCCGCTGCCCAGCGGGCGGATGTCGGCTACTGTTCCTTGAATCCGGAACCGGCTTACGATGGTCGAGAGGTTGTTCATGATGCTAATTGTTTATGATTGTTTTATTTAATGAGCCGGCAAAGATAGATGTTCTCCGTGAGAATCGGGGATACCGCTTGATAATATTTCTAAAACATCAGGCTCGGATTGAAATAGAATTCATACCTTTGCCGCCTCTTACCATTCATTATATCAATTAATTATTGTATTTACACTTATGAAGAAGCTTATCGTTTATTTGCCCCTTGTGCTGGCTCTACTGACAGTCGGCATGAGTAGCTGCTCTCTCAAACAACAGACAACAGGCAGCTATGCACCTCTTACCGTAGAAACACCTGCCCGCCCTGCCGGACAGAGCGACGTGCTCAACCTCGTTACCCCCAAGATGGATACCGTACGGGTAGGGTTTATCGGACTGGGTATGCGCGGTCCCGGCGCCGTGTACCGCTTTACCAACATCCCCGGCACAGCCGTCAAAGCGTTGTGCGACCTCTATCCCGATCGCGTGGAGAAGTGCCAGCAGACGCTCGAGAAGGCAGGACTTCCCCGTGCCGCCGCCTACAGCGGTAGCGAAGATGCGTGGAAGGAACTGTGCGAACGCGACGACATCGACCTCGTGTACATCGCCACCGACTGGGTACACCACGTTCCGATGATGCTCTACGCCATGGAACACGGCAAACACGTGGCATGCGAAGTGCCTGCCGCCATGAACATGGAAGATATCTGGGCGGTGGTCAACATGGCTGAGAAGACACGCCTGCACTGCATCATGCTGGAGAACTGCGTGTATGACTTCTTCGAGCTGACCACCCTGAACATGGCACAACAAGGCGTGTTCGGCGACATCACACACGTGGAAGGCGCGTACATCCACTGCCTCGAACCCTACTGGGATCAGTACGAAGGCGACTGGCGCATGAAATACAACAAGGAATACCGCGGCGACGTCTATGCCACGCACGGCTTCGGTCCCGCCTGCCAGCTGCTCGACATCCACCGCGGCGACAGACTGACCTACCTCACCTCGATGGACAGCGACCCCATCAGCATCCCCAACTTCATCCGCAACGACTCCGTACGCCAAAGCCGAGGTGAAGACCCCACGGGATTCAAAAACGGCGAGCACACCACCACCATGATTCGCACCCAGAAGGGACGCACCATCCTGATTGAACACAACGTGGCTTCGCCCCGTCCCTACAGCCGCATGTATCAGGTGACCGGCACCAAGGGCTTTGCCAACAAGTATCCTTACGAAGGGTATGCCATCGAAGCCTCGCAGGTCGACCCCGCCATTGCCAAAGACCACGAGAATCTGTCGGGTCACTCGTTCGTGCCGCGCGACGTGAAGACTGCGCTGATGGAACAGTACAAGCACCCCATCCACCGCGAACTGGAAGAGACTGCCAAGAAGGTAGGCGGACACGGCGGCATGGACTTCATCATGGACTATCGCCTGGTGTACTGCCTGCGCAACGGCTTGCCGCTCGACATGGACGTGTACGACCTGGCTGAATGGTGCTGCCTGGCTCCGCTCACCGCCCTCTCCATCGAGAACAGCTCGGCGCCGGTAGCCATCCCCGACTTTACCCGCGGCGGCTGGGACAAGATCAAAGGGTACCGCCACGCATTTGCCAAATAGTATTTGCACCGCCGAAGAAAAACGGCAGAGGAGTTAAAACCCGATCGCACAAGGGCGACGGGTTTTAACTCCTCTTCTTGTATATATGATGAAGAATAGGGCTTATTACTTGTAGATTAACTCTTTTTGTGTTTTGTCTTCTAAAACCTTTCGTACCTTTGGCGCATCAAAGTGCTAACATAGTTTATTTACGGTAAAAGGATGAACAAAAAAGTAAGGTGGGTGCTCGTCGGAGTACTGGTAATCGGTCTAATAGTATGGGGCATATATTCTCAGCTCCCCAAGGAAAATAAAGAATTGGCAGCAGCTAATCAAGTGATGAGTAGTCAAGCCGGAGGCGGCAGGCGCGCCCTGAACGTCATCGGTAAGCTGATGCGTCCGCAGATGCTGAAAGACGAAATCAAAATCAGCGGCAGTCTGCTTCCCGACGAGGAGGTGAACCTCTCGTTCGAGACTTCGGGCAAGATTACCGAAATCAACTTCGAAGAGGGCACTACCGTGACCAAAGGGCAACTGCTTGCCAAGGTGAACGATCGTCCGCTGCAAGCCCAACTGCAACGCCTCACCGCCCAGTTGAAGCTGGCGGAAGACCGCGTGTTCCGCCAAAACGCCTTGCTCGAACGCGATGCCGTAAGTAAAGAAGCCTACGAACAGGTGAAGACCGATCTTGCCACCCTCAACGCCGACATCGACCTGGTGAAAGCCAACATCGCCCAAACCGAACTGCGCGCGCCCTTCGACGGCGTTATCGGTCTGCGACAGGTCAGCATCGGCACCTACGCATCGCCCTCCACCGTCGTGGCTCGCCTCACCAAACTTTCTCCTCTCAAAGTGGAATTTTCCGTTCCCGAACGCTACGCAAGCGACGTACCCATCGGCGCCGACGTAAACTTCACGCTCGACGGTAACCTCAAATCCTATCGTGCCCATGTCTATGCCCGTGCATCGCGCGTTGACCAAGACACCCGCACACTCACGTTGCGCGCCCTCTATCCCAACCTCGACGGTCGCGTCCTGCCCGGTCGGTTTGTCGATGTCCGCTTGAGCAAAGCCGAAGTGAAAGATGCCCTTGCCGTTCCTGCCGAAGCCATTGTTCCCGAAATGGGTAAAGACAAAGTGTTTGCCTACCGCTCGGGCACGGCACAGCCTGTCGAGATAAAGACCGGCATCCGCGACGACGCCAACGTAGAGGTGGTACAAGGGTTGCAAGCCGGCGACACCATTATTATATCGGGCACCCTGCAACTCCGCACCGGACTGCCGGTGGTGCTGGATCAAGTGGAATAACAAAATTGAACAATATTGTAAATCGCCGGACACCATCCGGCGGGCTTACAGCAATTAATACCATCATATCGTGAACATTTCCGAACTAAGCATACGCCGCCCCGTCCTTGCCACCGTATTTACGATGATTATCCTCCTTTTCGGATTCATCGGCTACACCTATCTGGGCGTGCGCGAATATCCGTCGGTGGACAATCCTATCATCTCCGTGTCGTGCTCCTATCCGGGAGCCAATGCCGACGTCATCGAAAATCAGATCACCGAGCCGATAGAGCAGAACGTGAACGGTATACCGGGCATCCGCTCGCTCACCAGCGTCAGCTCGTATGGTAACTCGCGCATCACGGTGGAGTTCGAACTCTCCGTCGACCTGGAAACGGCTGCCAATGACGTGCGCGACAAGGTATCGCGTGCCCAGCGCTTCCTGCCGCGCGACTGCGACCCGCCCACCGTGTCGAAAGCCGATGCCGACGCAAGTCCCATCCTGATGGTCGCCCTGCAAAGCGACCAGCGACCGCTGCTGGAGCTGAGCGAGATTGCCGACCTTACCGTGAAAGAACAACTGCCAACCATCTCCGACGTGAGCAGCGTCAGCATCTGGGGAGAGAAGCGCTACTCCATGCGCCTCTGGCTCGACCCCATCAAGATGGCAGGCTACGGAATCACCCCCATCGACGTAAAGAACGCCATCGACAGCGAGAACGTGGAGCTTCCCTCGGGCAGCATCGAAGGCAATACCATCGAACTGTCCATCCGCACCCTCGGCTTGATGCACACCGCCGAAGAGTTCAACAACCTGATCTTGCGCGAAGAGGAAGGACGCATTGTCCGCTTCAGCGACATCGGACGCGCCGAACTGGGACCGGCTGACATCAAAAGTTACATGAAGATCAACGGCGTACCCATGGTATCTGTGGTGGTAGTACCTCAGCCCGGTGCCAACCACATAGAGATTGCCGACGCCGTGTACCAACGCATGGAGCAGATGAAGAAAGACCTGCCCGAAGATGTGCGCTACTCCTACGGCTTCGACAACACACGCTTCATCCGCTCCTCCATTGCCGAAGTGGAGAGCACCGTCTACGAAGCATTCATCCTCGTTATCATTATTATCTTCCTCTTCCTGCGCGACTGGCGCGTTACGCTGGTGCCGATCATCGTGATTCCCGTATCGCTCATCGGCGCCTTCTTCGTGATGTATCTGGCAGGCTTCTCCATCAATGTGCTCTCCATGCTGGCGGTGGTGCTTTCTGTGGGATTGGTGGTGGACGACGCCATCGTAATGACCGAGAACATCTATGTCCGAATCGAGCGGGGCATGCCCCCCAAAGAGGCGGGCATTGAGGGGGCGAAAGAGATATTCTTTGCCGTCATCTCTACCACCATCACCCTTGTGGCAGTGTTCTTCCCCATTGTCTTTATGGAGGGAATGACCGGCAGGCTGTTTCGCGAGTTCAGCATCGTGGTGTCGGGGTCGGTGCTCATCTCCTCATTTGTGGCACTCACCTTTACCCCCATGCTTGCCACCAAGCTGTTGGTGAAGCGCGAGAAGCAGGGATGGCTCTATGCCAAGACCGAACCCTTCTTCGAGGGAATGAACCGCCTGTACAGTCGCTCGCTGAATGCGTTTCTGAACAAACGCTGGCTCACCTATCCCATCGTGCTGGCTACACTGATAGCCATCGTTTACCTGTGGAACACCATCCCTGCAGAGATGGCGCCGCTCGAAGACCGCTCGAGAATCAACGTCAATACCACGGGACCGGAGGGTGTGACGTATGAGTATATGCGCGACTACGTGGAAGACCTCAATCTGCTGGTCGACTCCATCGTACCCGATGCCGAAGCAGTGACGGCACGTGTGTTTGGTAGCAACGGCAGTGTGCAGATTACGCTCAAGGATATGCAAGATCGCGACTACACACAGATGCAGGCAGCCGAAACGCTCACGCAAGCCGTGCGCGGCAAAACCAAGGCACGCGCCTTCGTACAGCAATCCTCTTCGTTCGGCGGACGGCGCGGCGGTATGCCGGTGCAATATGTGCTGCAAGCCACCAACATCGAGAAGCTGCAAGAGATACTCCCCACCTTTATGGCGAAGGTAAACGACAACCCCGTCTTCCAGATGGCAGACGTCAACCTCAAGTTCAGCAAACCCGAAGCGCGCATCAACATCAACCGTGACAAGGCAAGCATCATGGGTGTGAACACCCGCAACATCGCCCAGACGCTGCAATACGGACTGAGCGGACAGCGCATGGGGTATTTCTACATGAACGGCAAACAGTATGAAATACTGGGTGAAATCAACCGCCAGCAACGCAACAAGCCTGCCGACCTGAAAGGCATCTACATCCGCAGCAACAAAGGCGAGATGGTACAGCTCGACAACCTCATTGAGCTGACCAACGGCATCGCCCCGCCGCAGCTCTACCGTTACAACCGCTTCGTGGCAGCCACCGTCTCTGCCGGATTGGCTGCGGGTAAGACCATCGGACAGGGACTCGACGAAATGGATAAGATAGCCAAAGAGACCCTCGACGACACCTTCCGCACCGCACTGTCGGGCGACTCGAAGGAGTATCGCGAAAGCTCCTCCAGCCTGATGTTTGCGTTCGTGCTTGCCATCCTCCTGATTTACCTCATCCTCGCGGCACAGTTCGAGAGCTTCAAAGACCCGTTCATCATTATGTTCACCGTGCCGCTCGCCATCACGGGAGCACTCATCTTTATGTTCTTCTCGGGCATCACGATGAATATCTTCAGCCAGATAGGTATCATCATGCTCATCGGACTGGTGGCGAAGAACGGTATTCTGATTGTAGAGTTTGCCAACCAGAAGCAGGATTTGGGTGAAGACAAAATGCAAGCCATCCGCGATGCGGCGCTGCAACGCCTGCGTCCCATCCTGATGACCAGCGCCTCTACCATTCTCGGCATCCTGCCGCTGGCATTTGCCACAGGCGAGGGATGCAACCAGCGCATCGCCATGGGTGTAGCGGTAGCAGGCGGTATGTTGGTATCGACCTTCCTCACCATGTACATCGTACCTGCCATATACAGCTATGTATCGACCAACCGGCAGACACGGGATAAGACCAAACAATAAGTATTTATAAATAGATTATATATATTTTTGATGAGATATAAATAGATGATAATGAGATATAAATAGATGATAATGAGATATAAATTGATGATATGAAATACACCTTATTATATATAGGTACCATCCTCGCACTTGCCTGCATACATCCGGTGCAGGCACAGCAAACCTACACCCTGAGATCGTGTCTGGAGCTGGGTTTGGAGAACAACTACTCGCTTCGCCTCACCCGCAACGAAGAGCAAACCTCCAAAAACAATGCCACCCTTGCCAATGCCGGCGCACTGCCTACGCTGGATGCATCGGGCGGTTATAGCGGAACGGTAAGCAACACGGAATATAAATTGGCTGCCGGCGGAAAATCGGCAACCAACGGCGTCTTCGACCAAACGCTGAACGTGGGGCTGAATCTCAACTGGACAATCTTCGACGGATTCAACATCACCGCCCAATACAAACGCCTCAAGGAGCTGGAACGACAAGGCGAGACCAACACCCGCATTGCCGTAGAAGATCTTATCTCCAATATCACTGCCGAATATTATAACTATGTGCAGCACGAGATCCGCCTGAAGAACTTCCGCTACGCCGTCTCCCTCTCCAAGGAACGGTTGCGCATCGTGGAGGAACGATACCACATCGGCAGCTTCTCCCGCTTGGACTATCAACAAGCCAAGGTAGACTTCAATGCCGACAGTGCGCAGTACATGAAGCAACAGGAGTTGCTCCACACCTCGCGCATTCAGCTCAACGAGCTGATGGCTGTAGCCGACGTAGACCAGGCATTCATCGTTCCCGACACGCTCATCGATGTTTCGGCTCACCTGCTCTTCGACGACCTGTGGAACTCTACGTTGCAAACCAACGCTTCGCTGATAAGAGCTGCGCAAAACAATACGCTTGCCCAATTGGATTACAAGAAAGTGGTGTCGCGCGACTATCCCTACCTGCGCCTGAACGGCAGTTACGGATATACCAGTAATAATTACGGTGAAAATGCAACCTATCTGCGGAGAGGCTATCTTGCCGGCAACTTCGGTGTGACCCTCGGATTCAATCTTTTCGACGGCAAGCGCAAACAGCAGCGACGCAACGCACGCATCGCCATCGAGAATACCCGACTGCAACAGGAACAACTCGAACTCTCGCTGCGTGCCGACCTCACCAACCTGTGGCAAGCCTATCAAAACAACCTCGAACTGCTGAAATTGGAACGACAGAACCTGGTATCCGCCCGCGAGAACTACGAGATTGCCATGGAACGCTACATGCTTGGCAACCTCTCGGGTATCGAAATGCGCGAAGCGCAGAAGAGTCTGCTCGATGCCGAAGAGCGTATTCTTTCCGCCGAATATGATACCAAAATGTGCGAAATATCACTACTCCAACTCAGCGGAAGGGTGACAGAATATCTGGATTGACGGCTCACTTCGATTAAAAAATGTACCAAGTATTTGGCGCGTAAACAATAGTTTTTCTACTTTTGCGCCCAAAATCGGTGGCAGGTGCCACCTTAAAACAGAGAAGTTTATGCCCGCAAATCTTGTGATTGTCGAATCTCCGGCAAAAGCAAAAACTATTGAAAAGTTTTTGGGAAAGGATTACAAAGTCCTTTCGAGTTATGGTCATATACGTGACTTGAAGAAGAAAGAGTTCAGCATCGATATAGCGCACGGCTTCAAGCCGGATTATGAAATACCCGCCGATAAGAAAGCCGTCGTACAATCACTCAAAACAGAATCTTCCAAAGCCGACACCGTGTGGCTGGCATCCGATGAAGACCGCGAAGGAGAAGCCATTGCATGGCACCTGTACGAAGTACTGAAACTGAATCCCGCACATACCCGCCGCATCGTCTTTCACGAAATCACCAAGACAGCCATACTGAAAGCCATCGAGCAACCCCGCTCGATTGACATCAACTTGGTCAATGCCCAGCAGGCACGTCGTGTGCTCGACCGCATTGTCGGCTTCGAACTGTCGCCCGTGCTCTGGAAGAAAGTCAAACCGTCGCTCTCCGCCGGTCGCGTGCAGTCGGTAGCCGTGCGGCTGGTTGTGGAGCGCGAACGCGAGATCAATGCTTTCGTCAGCGAGCCGTCCTATCGCGTGACGGCACTCTTCCAAGTACCCGATGCCGACGGGAAGCCGGTAGAGCTGAAAGCCGAGATGAACCGCCGCCTCAAGACCAAAGCCGAAGCCCAACAGCTGCTCGAGAGCTGCCGGCAGTCGACATTCACCATCGAAGACATCACCACCCGCCCCGTCAAGAAGAGTCCTGCCGCACCCTTCACCACCTCTACCCTCCAACAGGAAGCTGCCCGCAAGCTGGGATTTACCGTGGCACAGACCATGCGCATTGCCCAGCAACTCTACGAGGCGGGACACATCACCTACATGCGTACCGACTCCGTCAACCTGTCACAGCTGGCTATCCACACCAGCAAGGAGGCGGTGCTGCAACTCATGGGCGAGAAGTATGTGCACCCGCGCAACTACCACACCAAATCCAAAGGAGCACAAGAGGCACACGAAGCCATCCGTCCCACCTACATGGAGAACAGCCATATCAGCGGCAACGCACAGGAGAAAAAGCTATACGACCTGATATGGAAGCGCACCATCGCCTCGCAAATGGCAGATGCCGAACTCCGGAAGACCACCGCTACCATCAGCATCAGCCAATCCTCCGAACAGTTTGTTGCCGAAGGCGAAGTAGTGACGTTCGACGGTTTTCTGCGTGTTTACCGCGAATCCTACGACGATGATACCGAACAGACCTCTTCCGAAGGCAACCTGCTTCCGCCGCTCACCAAGGGAGAACTGCTGCAATACAAAGAGATTACTGCCACCGAGCGCTTCACCCAGGCTCCGTTCCGCTATACCGAAGCCAGCTTGGTGCGCAAGATGGAAGAGCTGGGCATCGGACGTCCGTCTACCTACGCCCCCACCATCTCCACCATTCAGCAACGCGGCTATGTAGAGAAAGGCGACCGCGAAGGGACAGAACGCAGCTACAACATCATGAGTCTGCAAGGCGGTAACATCACCGACGATACCCGCACCGAAACCGTCGGCAACGAGAAGAACAAGCTCCTGCCAACCGACACCGGTCTGGTGGTAACCGACTTCCTCGTACAGCACTTCCCCTACATCATGGACTACAACTTTACCGCCAACGTCGAGAAAGAGTTTGACGAGATAGCCGAAGGCGAAGTGGTATGGACAAACGCCATGAACAGCTTCTACCAGTCGTTTCATCCGCACGTGGTAAGTACGCTCACCACCAAGACCACCCACAAAACCGGCGAACGGATGCTGGGCACCGACCCTGCCAGCGGCAAGCCGGTATCGGTCAAGATAGGACGATTCGGCCCCATGGTACAGATAGGTAGCGTGGACGACACCGAGAAACCCCGCTTCTCTCCCCTGAAGAAGGGCATGTCCATCGAAACCGTCACGCTCGAAGAGGCGCTCGACCTCTTCAAACTGCCCCGCACACTGGGTACGCACGAAGGCAAAACGGTCACCGTGGGCATCGGGCGCTTCGGACCCTATGTCTACTACAACAGCACCTACACCTCACTGCCCAAGGGCACCGACCCCATGAGCATCGAAATAGACGAAGCCATGGAACTGGTGCGGGCAAAAGCCGAAGCCGCTGCCAAAAAGCACCTCAAGAAGTTCGACGAGGAGCCTGAGCTGGAGATTATGAACGGTCGCTTCGGCCCCTACATCGCCTACAAAGGCAGCAACTACAAACTGCCCAAAGACGCCGTACCTCAGGAGTTGACGCTCGAAGCCTGCCTGCAATTGGTGAAATCGCAACAAGAGAAAGCCGAAAGCGCTCCCAAGGCGAAAGGGAAAGGTCGATTTGCAGGAAAGAAAAAAGGATAACTACCGACAAGTGAAGTTTTTACATTATCTTTGCCGCCTTATCTGATACGAAAGCAGAACAGATACACTTTATACATCGAATGAGTATAGCAAACTTCACACACATTCTGACACAAGCAGTCAACGAACTCTCGGAGAGTTCATCCTACCAGGGACTGTTTCATCAGCACACCGACGGATACCCATTGCCGTCTACACGCGCATTGCAGGAGATGGTAGAACTCTTGCGCACCCTGCTCTTCCCCGGCTACTACGGCAACTCCACAATCAACGCCCACACGGTGCACTATCACATCGGTATCGGTGTGGAACAGCTCTTCAACCTGCTCACCGAACAGGTACTGGCAGGTCTCTGCTTCAACGGCGCAAGCGAATGCAACTGCTTCTCCAACCGGCAGCGCGAAGAGGCTGCCGAAACCGCTGCCCGCTTCATCTCCCGCCTGCCCCAACTGCGTCACACCCTTGCCACCGACGTGGAAGCTGCCTACAACGGCGACCCGGCTGCCAAAAGCCACGGCGAGGTCATCTTCTGCTACCCTGCCATCCGCGCCATCAGCAACTACCGCATCGCGCATGAGCTGCTCGTGCTCGGCGTACCGCTCATCCCCCGCATCATTGCCGAAATGGCACACAGCGAGACCGGTATAGACATCCATCCGGGCGCCGTCATCGGACACCACTTCACCATCGACCACGGAACGGGAGTCGTCATCGGCGAGACCTGCATCATCGGCAATTACGTCAAGCTCTACCAGGGCGTCACGCTCGGAGCCAAGAGCTTTCCGCTCGACGACGACAACAAACCCATCAAAGGCATCCTCAGACACCCCATACTCGAAGACAATGTCATCGTCTACTCCAACGCCACCATCCTGGGACGCATCACCATCGGGCAGGGTGCTACCGTGGGGGGCAACATCTGGGTCACCGAAGATGTACCGCCGGGAGCACGCATCGTACAAAAGAAATAGCATATCCAGCAATATTGCCACTTTAGCATAACACTACATTATCACATCTAAATTTATGTCTTCGTTCCAAATGATTGCCAAGACCTTTCAAGGCTTGGAGGAAGTATTAGCACAAGAGTTGACCGCACTGGGTGCCAATGATATTGAAATCGGTCGCCGCATGGTTGCCTTCACGGGCGACAAAGAGATGATGTACAAAGCCAACTTCTGCCTGCGTACCGCCATCCGTATCCTGAAACCCATCAAGCAGTTCAAGGCAAAGGATGCCGACGAGGTGTACGAACAGATAAAAGCCATTGCATGGGAGGAGATTCTCGACCTGAAGAAGACCTTTGCCGTCGATGCCGTTGTCTTCAGCGAGGAGTTCAGACACTCCAAGTTCGTCTCTTACAAGGTGAAAGATGCCATTGTCGACTACTTCCGCGAGCAAACCGGTAAACGCCCCTCCGTCCGACTGACCAATCCCGACGTGCTGCTCAATATCCACATCGCACAAACCACCTGCACACTGTCGCTCGACTCGTCGGGCGAATCGCTCCACCGCCGCGGCTACCGCCAGGAAGCCATCGAGGCACCGCTCAACGAAGTGCTGGCTGCAGGCATGATTCTGCTCACCGGCTGGCAGGGAGAGTGCGACTTCATCGACCCCATGTGCGGCTCGGGCACGTTGCCCGTCGAAGCGGCGCTCATCGCCCGCAACATCGCTCCGGGCGTGTTCCGCAAGGAGTTTGCCTTTGAGAAATGGAGCGACTTCGATGCCGAACTGCTCGAAGCCATCTACAACGACGACAGCGCCGAACGGGAGTTTGCCCACAAGATATACGCCTTCGACAACAGTCCCAAAGCGCACGACATCGCCCTGCACAACATCAAAGCTGCCGGCGTATCGAAGGACATCATCCTCAAGGTACAACCCTTCCAACAGTTCGAGCAGCCCAAAGAGAAAGCCATCATCGTCACCAACCCGCCCTACGGCGAACGCATCACCACCAATGACCTGCTCGGGCTTTACCAGATGATCGGCGAACGCCTCAAACACGCCTTCACCGGCAACACCGCCTGGATCCTCTCCTACCGCGAAGAGTGCTTCGACCAGATTGCGCTCAAGGCATCGGCACGCATACCGCTCTACAACGGTGCGCTGGAGTGCGAGTTCCGCAAGTACGAGCTGTTCGACGGCAAGTACCGCGAGCACCGCGCACAGGAGGAAGAGGCAAAGCTCATCACACCCTAACAAGAACCATCATGAAGAGAATCCAATGCTACCTGAGTGCCCTTTTCATCGCACTCGCTGCCACCAACCTGGCAGCCCAAGACCTACAGATGCCCACGCTGGAAGACCTCATGCCCGGCGGAGCCACCTATCGCTCCACCGACAATCTGTACGGAGTGCAATGGTGGGGCGACGCCTGCATCAAGCCGGGCATCGATTCGCTGATCGCCATCAACCCGCAAACAGGCAAAGAGACACTGCTTACCACCCGCAAAGCCATCAACGATGCCCTGGCGAAAGCACAGTTAGGCAAGCTGTCGCAACTCTACAACATACAGACCCCGTGGGCTGACCGGACACAACTCCTGATCAACCTGCCCGGCAAGTACGTGGTGTACGACTGGGCGACGGACACCGCACTCGCCCGACAGGAATATCCCCGCGACGGCGTCAACCGCGACTACAACCTTGCAAGCAACAACGTGGCTTATACGATAGCCAACAACCTCTACGTCAACGACCGACAGGTAACCCGCGAACCCGAAGGCGTGGTCTGCGGACAGTCCGTGCACCGCAACGAGTTCGGCATCAACAAAGGCACCTTCTGGAGTCCGAAGGGCGAGCTGCTGGCGTTCTACCGCATGGACGAACGCATGGTGACGTCATATCCGCTGGTCGACATCACCGCACGTGTGGGAGAAGTGAACCGGATACGCTACCCCATGGCAGGCATGACCAGCCACCAGGTCGCCGTCGGCATCTACAACCCGCAGACGCAAGCCACCCTCTACCTGAACACCGGCGACCCTACCGACCGCTACTTCACCAACATCAGCTGGGCGCCCGACGCACGCAGCCTCTACCTCATCGAGCTGAACCGCGACCAGAACCACGCCAAGCTCTGCCAATACAGCGCCGAGACGGGCGAACTGCTGGCAACCCTCTTCGAGGAGACCCACCCCAAGTACGTGGAACCGCTCAACCCCATTCTCTTCCTGCCGTGGGACAGCCGCCGCTTCATCTACCAGAGCCGCCGCGACGGATTCAACCACCTTTACCTGTACGACACCACCGGCAAGCTGCTCAAACAGCTCACGCAAGGCGACTGGTTGGTACAGGATATCCTCGGCTTCAACCGCACCCGTGAGGAGATAATCATCGCTTCCACCGAGCAATCACCCCTGCGCTCCAACCTGTACAAGGTGAACGTGCGGAACGGCAAACGCACCCTGCTGGGGCTGACCACCGGCGTACACCGTGCACAACTCAGCCCTGCCGGCACTTACCTGATCGACAACTATTCCACCCCAACCATCCCCCGCAACATCGACTTGGTAGAGACCCGCAACGGCAAGACGTTGCGCAACCTCTTCACTGCCCGCGACCCCTACGCCGGCTTGATAATGCCCGCTTCCATCGCCGTCGGAAAGATCAATGCAGCCGACGACACCACCGACCTGTGGTACCGGATGGTGGAGCCAGCCGGCTTCGACCCGACCCGGAAGTACCCCGTCATTGTCTACGTGTACGGCGGACCGCACGCCCAGCTCATCAACGATACCTACTACTCGGGTGTCCGCGGCTGGGATCTCTACATGGCAAGCCGCGGCTACATCGTCTTCGCGCTCGACAACCGCGGCAGCAGCAACCGCGGGCGGGAGTTTGAGAACGCCACCTTCCGCCGCCTCGGCATCGAGGAGTGCAAAGACCAGGTGCGCGGCGTGGAATACCTCAAGAGCCTGCCTTATGTCGATGCCGACCGCATCGGCGTGCACGGCTGGAGCTTCGGCGGACACATGACCACCGCCCTGATGCTGCGCTACCCCGACCTCTTCAAAGTGGGGGTTGCCGGCGGTCCCGTCATCGACTGGGCATACTACGAAGTGATGTACGGCGAACGCTACATGGACACCCCGCAAAGCAATCCCGACGGCTACGACGCGACGAACCTCAACAAGCTGGCAGGTAACCTGCGCGGGCACCTGCTCCTCATCCACGACGACCACGACGATACCTGCGTGCCGCAACACACCCTGTCGTTCATCAAAGCCTGCGTGGACGCCCGCACCTACCCCGACCTCTTCATTTATCCCGGACACAAGCACAACGTGGCGGGTCGCGACCGCGTGCACCTGTACGAGAAGATAACCCGCTATTTCGACGATTACCTCAAGCACAAGCCATAAAGAGCGTGCACCCTCTTTAATGACACTCATTAACGGCTATTCATGAAGGTCATTAACGGCTATTAATGAGAGTCATTTACGACTATTAATGAGAGTCATTTACGGCTATTCATGAGAGTCATTTACGGCTATTCATGACACTCATTTACGACCGTCCCACAACCTGTCATGCGACTATCTGATGCCTTTATACCTGATAATAAGCAAATAAACCATATCTTTGCTGCCCGTAATGCAAAAGCATCATCCACTTATGAACGAAGATAACAACCCTGACCAAAAGAACCGGTACGTCAAGAAGCTGACCGAGGAGAAATATAAGTACGGCTTTACCACCGACGTACACACCGAAGTCATTGAACGCGGGCTGAATGAAGACGTTGTGCGGCTCATCTCACAAAAGAAGCATGAACCGGCGTGGTTGCTCGAGTTCCGCCTCAACGCCTACCGCCACTGGCTCACGATGGAGATGCCCACGTGGGCACACCTGCGCATTCCTCCGATAGACTATCAAGCCATCTCGTACTATGCCGACCCTACGGCAAAGGCGAAAGATGCCCCCGCGAGCCTCGACGAAGTAGACCCCGAGCTGCTCAAGACCTTCGACAAGCTGGGCATCCCGCTCGAAGAGCGCATGGCGCTGAGCGGCGTTGCCGTAGATGCCGTGATGGATTCCGTGTCGGTAAAGACCACCTTCAAAGATACGCTCATCGAGAAGGGCATCATCTTCTGCTCCATCAGCGAAGCGGTGCGCGAACATCCCGACCTGGTGCAGCAATACCTCGGCTCGGTGGTCGGTTATCGCGACAACTTCTTCGCTGCGCTCAACTCGGCAGTCTTCTCCGACGGCTCGTTCGTCTACATACCCAAAGGGGTGCGCTGCCCCATGGAGCTGTCGACCTATTTCCGCATCAACGCCCGCAACACGGGACAGTTCGAACGCACGCTCATCGTGGCAGACGATGACTCGTACGTGTCGTATCTCGAAGGATGCACCGCGCCCATGCGCGATGAGAATCAGCTACACGCCGCCATCGTGGAGATTGTGGTACACGACCGCGCCGAAGTGAAGTACAGCACCGTGCAGAACTGGTACCCGGGCGACGCACAGGGGCGGGGCGGCGTGTACAACTTCGTCACCAAGCGCGGCAACTGCAAGGGCGTGGGCAGCAAGCTGTCGTGGACACAGGTAGAGACAGGCTCTGCCATCACTTGGAAATATCCGTCGTGCATCCTCACCGGCGACAACTCGTCGGCAGAGTTCTACAGCGTTGCTGTGACCAACAACCACCAGCAAGCCGACACCGGCACCAAGATGATTCACCTGGGACGAAACACCAGCAGCACCATCGTGAGCAAAGGCATCTCCGCCGGACAGAGCGAGAACTCCTACCGCGGATTGGTGCGCGTGGCACAAAAGGCAGACAACGCCCGCAACTACAGCCAGTGCGATTCGCTCCTGCTGGGCGACCGCTGCGGCGCCCACACCTTCCCCTACATGGACATCCACAACGAAACGGCTGTCGTGGAGCACGAAGCCACCACCAGCAAAATCAGCGAAGACCAGATATTCTACTGCAACCAGCGCGGCATCCCCACCGAAGACGCCGTAGGACTGATTGTCAACGGCTACGCCAAAGAGGTGCTCAACAAGCTCCCCATGGAGTTTGCCGTAGAGGCGCAGAAGCTGCTGAGCGTATCACTGGAAGGGAGCGTAGGATAAGGGAATGCAATGAACATCTCTTTAAGATCAAAAAAAATGATCTTAAAGAGATGTGAATAGATAAAAAACAGTAGTTACTGTTAGGAGATCAAAATTTTTGATCTCCTCCCTCAGAAGAAAAAAGAATAACCCTATATAATAAAGGTATATGATGTTAGAGATAAAAGACCTTCACGCCAATATCGACGGCAAAGAGATATTAAAAGGTATCAACCTGACGGTGAACGAAGGGGAGGTACATGCCATTATGGGTCCGAACGGCTCGGGCAAGAGCACCCTGTCGGCAGTGCTGGTGGGCAATCCGGCATTCGAGGTAACCAAAGGAAGCATCACCTTCCGCGGAAAGAACCTGCTCGAGCTGTCGCCCGAAGACCGCAGCCACGAGGGAATCTTCCTCAGCTTCCAGTATCCGGTAGAGATTCCCGGCGTGAGCATGGTCAACTTCATGCGCGCCGCCGTCAACGAACAGCGCAAGTACAGAGGACTCTCCGCCCTCACCGCAGGCGAGTTCCTCAAGCTGATGCGCGAGAAGCGTGCCGTGGTGGAACTGGACAACAAGCTTGCCAACCGCTCCGTCAACGAGGGATTCTCGGGCGGTGAAAAGAAGCGCAACGAGATCTTCCAGATGGCGATGCTCGAACCGCGCCTCAGCATCCTCGACGAGACCGACTCCGGACTCGACATCGACGCCCTGCGCATCGTTGCCGAAGGGGTGAACAAGCTCAAAACACCCGAGACAAGCACCCTCGTCATCACGCACTACCAGCGACTGCTCGACTACATCAAACCCGACGTGGTACACGTGCTCTACAAAGGACGCATCGTGAAGACCGAAGGAGCGGAGCTGGCGCTCGAGCTGGAGAAGCGCGGCTACGATTGGATTAAGGAGGAACTGGGAGAATGAGACCGGAGCAGCAATACATCGACCTGTTTGCACAGGCAGAGGAGATCCTGTGCCGACACAGCACGGAGGCGCTCAACGCACCGCGTGCCGAAGCCTTTGCGCACTTCGAACGGATGGGATTCCCCACCCGCAAGCTGGAGGAGTATAAGTACACCGACATCGGCAAATGCTTTGAACCCAACTACGGACTGAACCTCAACCGGCTCGACATCCCCGTGAATCCCTACGAGGTGTTCAAGTGCGACGTGCCCAACATGAGCACTTCGCTCTACTTCGTGGTGAACGATGCCTTTTATGACCGCCTGCTGCCCAAGACCTCGCTGCCCGACGGTGTAATCATGGGCAGCCTGCGCCAACACGCCGCGCTAGTGATGCAGTACTACGGCAAGCTGGCAGACACCTCGACAGATGCCGTCACCGCCTTCAACACCGCCTTCGCACAAGACGGCGTGCTGCTCTACGTGCCTCGCAATACTGTTGTGGAGCGCCCCATTCAGTTGGTCAACATCCTGCGCGGCGACGTCACCCTTATGGTCAACCGCCGCGTGCTCATCATCCTCGAAGAGGGGGCACAGGTACGCCTGCTGACATGCGACCACGCCATGGATGAGGTCAACTTCCTTGCCACGCAGGTGATTGAGGTCTTCGCGGGACGCAACGCCACCTTCGACCTCTACGAACTGGAGGAGACGCACACCTCAACCACGCGCATCAGCAACCTGTACGTGCGGCAGGAAGCCGACAGCAACGTCCTGCTCAACGGCATGACCCT
>JAISGR010000087.1 GCA_031262995.1 Prevotellaceae bacterium
GCGATTATGAAGAGATTACCTATAGCTATGCGAAAAGTAAAGTTTCTGGTTAGTAGTGTGTTTCTCGTTGGAGCAGCCTTGCTGGCTCCATTGCAAGGTCGCACCGACGAGATATACTACTACAAGACCGGGAGATATGACGAATGATTGTGAATTTTAATAATAGATTTAATTATGAAGAGGAACTACAATAGATTGTGTATAAACAAATTTGTTTTGGGCGTACTATTGAGCACCCCAATGGCATTTTTCTCATGCACAGCAGAATTGATGCCGCCCGATACATCGGAAGCAACTGAGGTCGAAACCGCATTCCAAATGGATATTCCCAACGGCGTTACGATAGATACCAGGGCCGTGGCCGATACCGAAGCTGAAGTTGTTGATGTTACAGCACTCGTCTTCGACAGTGGTGACAAACTCATTTCCCGAATCCCTTACGTCATATTGGACAAGACCAACCAAAAGGTTACTATAAAGCTGAAACGTTCCACAGGAACTACCGATACTTATCGCGTAGTATTACTGGCTAATTGCAAGTCCGTAGTCGCTGCCGACTTGAGCAGCGCGTCGCCCGTAATCACTACCGGTGCCTCTTATGCCGACATTGCCGCCGGCCTCCGTTACGAACTAAACTCCGGTGTAGCCTTTACTCTCTCCGGCACACAGGGCATCCCGATGTGGGGCGAAACCAACCCGCTTGTTGTGGTGCCTAACATGAGCACAATTGACGTCTTGATGATGCGCACAATGGCACGCATCGACTTAGGCATCAACTTCACCAACACCACCAACGGTTCCGAAGCTGTAGTAGGCATAGGCGATTACCAACTGAAGAGCGTTCAAGTCTATAACCGCATGCTTCAGGGTACCATTATCCCCGACAAGGATAGCCTGTCCGTCGTGAGCGGCAATATTGTTGCCGACGGTGTTTCCATGCCCGAAGACCTCCGAAAAGAGACACCCGATGGAAACCCTGTATCCTATACCGTAAACGGCAACCTCTGCGTACACACTATCTACATCCCCGAAGCGCTCGCCGACGGTAATAATAACAATCCCGTCATGCTCGTAGCCGGCATCAGTCTCGCCGGAGGCGCCACTACCTACTACCGCATCGACTTTGCCAATACCAACGAAACCAATCGCTTCTCTATCGTACGCAACCATCGGTACATCTTCAATATCAAACGGATTACCGGACCCGGCTATGCCACAGCGGACTTGGCCGCAGCTTCCGAGCCGGCCAACTGCGAATGGACAGGTGTAGACCTGGATGTGAACATGGATGACGAAGGGGGATACATCTCGGGCAATTACTACTTCCGTTGCCCCACCTCTACCGACATAGCCGGTGAGCCTTTTGCCATCGACACTTTGGTGTACGAGACCAACATACCCAACTTCAATGCCAACATGATCCGCTGGGCCAATAGCACCGAAGCCAACCCCGGCGGCGGCGACGTCATGAACTTCGCGCTCGACACAGACAACAAAACCATCATATTCACCGCCAAAGAGAAGGCGGCCGATAACAAAACGGTGTACGATATGTACATCAAAGCCGACCCCATACCGGAGTTTAACATTCACATCAACAGAAGGGCCAAACTACTGCGCTACCAAGTGGTAGGCTATAAGGTGGAAGGTGTGTACCTGCCTCACTTCACCCAATCGCCCAACTCGTTCCTGAACGCTGACGGACAATTTGAACTCTCCAAGAGCACCAAGAACAAGATGGTGCTTACCGTGCGCACACTCCCTACGATTGATGAGAACGGCGAGTTTGAGTTTAGCTTCAACGAGATAAACAACTACACCTTCGAACTGCCAAGCGGCAGAAAAATAAGTAGTTGGCCCATGACGCAGACCTCCGTCAACGGCATCACCTACAACGAGTACACCGTCGAACTACAGGGTAAAGGAACACCCGAGAATGCCGAATACGATGACTTCACCCTCACTGCCAAAGGATACAAACTCGACAGTTCTACCGATATGGTGGTCTACGAAGACCCGTTCGAGGTTCGCGTAGGTTATGCACCGAAAACCATACTGAGCGCGGCATCAGGAGCCGACTTGGGCTTCACCGACGGCGCAGGTCTGCTGGTGAATAGCAAGCGTAACTATGGAATGAGTGGAACAGTGCCCATTGAAAGCCTCAAGGCTACACAATATAATGCCGTCACCATGACAACCTTCCTCTCCAACGTGGAAAAAGCACAACCCGACATTGTTATGCTGGAAGGTTCTTACACCGTGGCAGCAGCAGAAGCCACCACTCTGGCTGCCTTCTGCAACGGCACATCACCCTTCACCAAGAAGGGGGTGCTGGTAGTCCTTGCAGACGGTTATACCTCGGGTGCATATAACAGCGTCGCCGGAACCTTGCTCAAAGCATTATTCCCGGGAACAAGCCCGGCAGCCAATGTCAGCGCAACTAACATAGGGAAACCGGGCAGCATCTTCACCCTGCCCGCAGCCGGAAGCACCAATGCCTTTCTGCCCGGCGCCAATGACCTCATCATCAATGGCCTCTTCGGGTCGATGTGGGGCTTGCCGTGGGGAAAAGCCGGCGCTAACGCACTCGGCATCAAAGGATTGGAAAATGCTCCCATCAAGGTTTACACCCGCAGCGTCGACGGTTCCACCACGAAGACGGACAACATCACCATGTTCCGTTACGGCCAAAACCTCCTCTTCATAGGCGACGGTGGCTTCATGGCACAACCCAAACGCGTAGAAGGTTCGGCCACTACGTACCCCTTCCAGCTGACCCGCCAATACCAGCCTGCTGCCAACACCAAGTACTCCTCTACGGTCTACAACGCCCATATTATGGCAAACATTCTGTTCTGGGCCATCCATATAGCCGAATGTCAAGACATACCTGAATATATCGCTTACGAATAATCACTGAACCCCTAACTAAAAGAAAATTGCAATGAAAAAAATCTCTCTCTTCATTGGTATCATCGCCGGAATGCTCACTATGCATGGTTGTATAGATGAGAACTTACTGCCCGGAGGCGATTCTGATGCAAACAACGTCTACGTCACCTTGACTTTAAACGCCCCCTCCGGCGACAATATAGCCGCTACCCGCGGCGCAACCGAAGAAAAAGCAGAAAGAACAATTCAAAATATCTCCGTATTGGTGTTCCGTCGCGAAACAAGCAGCGGCGGAGCGGTGACCGAAACCTTGGCTTATCAAGCCAAAGCAACCGATATCTCCGGCGGCACCAACGGCGTTTACAGCACCGTCGTCAGCTTAGTGAAATCGACAGGCAACGACCTCTATAACGTCGTCGTTATAGCCAACAAAGGCGAAGACGTCGGCTACTCCCTCTACGGCAAGACCAGAGAAGAGGTGCAACAGGCGCTGACATTCAACTATAGCGGCGACTGGAGCATGACTGACGGCAAGAACGCTCCTTTCCCGATGTGGGGCGAAAGCTATTTCGGGAAGATTGATAAAGATAGCTACCTCAGCCAGGCTGCCTCCATAAGCATGTTGCGTGCCTTGGCGCGCGTAGATGTGGGCTTGTCCTTCACCCCCACAGCCGAAGGCTCACTGCAATCCGAAGCCTTCGCCGGTATATCCGGATGGACACTCAAATCGGTACATCTCTACCGCACACGCACCCAAGGCTGTGTGATACCGGCCGCAACGGCTTACGACACGGACAGCAAGAGCGTCACGGCGCCGACCGTTCCCGGTAGCGCTTCTCTCAACAATCCCGGCAACGCCGGCGTAGTGGACGGAGGAAAGATATACCAGTCGCCGAACGTGACCGGCAGCGTTAGCAACCTCGCTTCGGGTTCTGTTCACCAAATATATATCCCCGAGAATACAGCCGCTTCCGACGAGACCGCTACCGCCGTCGTCGTGGGCTTGGAAGAACAATCGTCCTCCAAGACTTATTACTACCGCATCGACCTCGGCGGAAACCGCAACACGCTGAAGCCCATCCTGCGCAACTATCGTTACGTGCTGAGCATCACCGGCGTGAACGGACAAGGCATGGACACTCCCGATGATGCCTTGCATGCCGTCCGTGCCAACTTGGATTACGTCGTCCTGCCTTGGAACGAGAACGGACGCTCCGACCTCTGGGTATCGGGCAATTACTACTTCCGTGTGGACAAACGCGAAGTGGTGCTGCCTGCACGCGAGCTTAGCGACTACACACAGGACGACGCTTACAGCCTGCGCTACGAAACCAACCTACCGCTCGACAGCATTCAGTGGCAGTGGGACAGCGAAAACCCGCCCATTGACTATACCGTCAAACACGAACCCGCCACATCGGCCGATGCTGCCAATGTGGGCCTCTTCCAGTTTGCTGCCAAAGGCAACAATACGGGCGTTAACGACATTGTAGCCCACCTGAAGTTCACCGCCGGACAAATCACCGGCACCATCACCGTCCGCCAACTGCATATCCCGATGGACTACACCATCGCGTGCGACAAGGATGTGGCCGTGAAAGGCATTTTCTATGTGGGCGACAACCCCGCTGAGGCCGGCTACGACGATTCCCACTACCTTGAAGTCACCCTCAACAATATCTCTGCCGGCATGATAGGTGAGACTTGGCGAATACATACCGTTCCTTACGTGGACGAAGCCGGCAAACCAACCAACATCAACGGCCTCACCTTCAGCGGCACGGGCACGTTTACAACGCTCGGTCGCCAACATGTAAGGCTCTACATAGACCCGAACAGCTACAACAACAGCTACGCCGGCTACGAACAGAAACTCTATCCCGCCCAGAAGCTGCGCTACAAGCTCGTCACCAACAGTACCGTTTACGGCACCGACAGCGTGGCCTGCGAAGATTTGAACGTAGCCATCGCCTTCCACAAAAAGAAGATATTGGCCATAGGCTGGGGCGGCCGTAGCGGTCTGGGCTACTACGCGGAGAGCGGTGCATCACGGGCTTTCTTGGAGAGTGACAACTTCTCCCTGAACGGCGCCAAAGGCATCCCCATCAATGGTTTCGACTTCGACTGCGACAACGTCTATTCGTCATCCATTGTACCCAATCTGGTGGCCAAGGTACAAGCCAAGCCCGACATTATCCTGGCCTCCAACTTGTCGTTGGGAAACAACGCCTTGGCCGCAGCTATGGTCGATTATGTCAATGCCGGCGGCGTTCTGTTTGTCTATAACGGTACTGCGATATACTTTGCCGGCAATACGGTTACTAACGCGGGACAAGGACAATTAGCGGGAAACAAAGGGGCAGAGTGTTGGGATAACTTAATAAAGATAACCAATGACGGCACCATCGGAGGCAAGGTCGGCTCGAAGTTCCTGTTCAACTACTATAAGAACAACGGGTTCGAGAGTGGTGACGGCGGTACGGAAGAGCTGCGACAACGCCTCTTGGTTCCTGACGATGACCCTATTTATAGTGGCAATATGGATGGCGTGCAATACTTTGGCCGCTTAGATACCATCGACAATAACATTGGCGCCTACTGGGGAAATGCCGTTCCTAAGGGAAGTGAGTTGGGCGAAACCGGACAGTTTGCCCACTTTGAGACAGCGTACGGAGGAGGTACAGGAAGTAATATTACGAACGCGCCTTACGAGAAGTTTGTCATCTACTCCTTTGGCAGTTACAGCTCAAGTTACCCTCGCTATAAAAACTTCAACTTCTTCCGCTATAAGCCCAAGAACTTGCTCTACATCGGCGACGGTGGCTGGATAGGCGGCTACAGCAAAGAGGCCGAAGACAGCAGCGGTACGTATGATACGGGCGAAAAGGACGATCAAAATACTCCCTTTGCCGTCTATTGGGAGGAGACTGCCGACGGCTGGGTAGTGACCGGAGCGAAAGAGAAATCCTGGAGAGGTGGCGGAGCGGGGCTATCAGGCAAAGGCCCCGTACACAACTCACTCATCTTTGCCAACTGCATGGCGTGGGCCATTTATCAAGCCGAGTTCCACGGCATCAACAGTGGCGGTCTTCCCCCGTACTAAGGAGATAAAACCAATAACAACATAACTCAAATGCGAAAAGTAAAGTTTCTGGTTAGTAGTGTGTTTCTCGTTGGAGCAGCCTTGCTGGCTCCATTGCAAGGTTGCACCGACGAAATTTACGACCACAACGCAGACGGCGACGCCGATCATACCTACGTCACCCTGACCCTGCAAACCGGCGTGCAGCAACCGACAGGTGCCGCCGGCCGCAACATCGCCATCGCCGACGAAAG
>JAISGR010000146.1 GCA_031262995.1 Prevotellaceae bacterium
CTTTCCCGAATACTTAACCATTCAAAAGGATAATTAGGACTTAAAAAATCTCTGTGGACAGGCGTAAAGTATTCGTCTGTCTGGTAAGATTCTTTTTCAAACTTTGCGTTCTCTGCTAAAAAAGAACGGAATTTACCAAAAGTGCTTTCCTGCACTTGTACTTTGATTTCGATTTCTATATTGTTCATATTATACAATTATTTTTTTGATTTACTTTTTCTTGCTGATCCACTTCTATTTTTCTTTGATTTTATCCAAGTATCTTCAAAAAATCTTATAAATGTGTCATAAATGAATTGATTCTCATTTACGGAACTTTTGAGTATAATTCTGTTATCAGTAAATGGTATAACAAATTCTATTACCATATTCTTATTATTAGTATCATTGGAAGCAATTGCAGTCATGCTCATCGGTATAAATGAATAAAAATGTTTAAGCTCAAAAGTTCCTGTCCAGCTATTATCTCTTATCTTCTGTTGGTAGAATTTGCATTTTCTGTATGCGTCTTCCATTCTTTCTACATAATAGTAACTTTCCTCCCTTGCTGTTTTTTTGCTCGATTTCGTTACTCCTTTACCAAAATATCCTAAAAAATGTTTTTGTCTAATTAGAATATTTAGTTTTTTTAAAGGGCATTGTTTATCTGTACATTTTTCTATTATTTTCCTTTTAATGTACTGTTCCAACCCACATAAATCAATATCCTCTTTTCTAATAATTTCATCTTCTATCATTTCCCTTTTAATGTACTGTTCCAACTCACATAAATCAATATCCTCTTTTCTAATAATTTCATCTCTTAATAACAATACTCTAATATGATTACCTTTTTCTAAGAAGTCGTTCACTCTTGCTTCATCTAATAAAAAATGAGTTACACCTGTTCCCATAACTATTATTTGATCATTGCCATCAACATTACTCCTATATAAATCAGTAAAAATATTCTCTCGCTCGGCGCTTTCAGATTTTAAAATCAGAGCAGATACTGAATTTGTAGAAACATTATCTATCTTTCTTTTTTTTCTGTCATCTAATAATGATTTATAAAAAAATATACTTTGTTTAATAAATATATTTTTTATTTCCGTAGCGGTATTATATTCAAATCTCCATGTGCCTTTTTGTCTTGCCCCCATATAATTAACCCAATTAAAAATATTTTGCACAAAGTTATTTTGGTATCCGTCATCCTCTCCATTCCATATGGATATTTGCTGTTTTTTTTTATCCTCCTTTAATTTACCTAATTGTTTCAAATTTGTCAAAATATCTTTATCGATAAAACAAAAAACAGGAATATCATTTTCTAGGGCACTTAAAATTTCCGCTTGGGTAATTGAGATGTCCTCATTAGCGAAATCTTCTAAAAATCCTTTTTGTTTTTGATTACTTTCATCTCTATCTGTTACGCGAAGTTGGCTAAATGTTTTTGAGGAAATTCTGTTCCCCCAATATTTCCCAATAAGATGAATAACAATATCACTTTTTTTTACCCCATTAATGCAATTTTCTTCAGTACTCATTGTCGGACTTGCGATAAAACCTTCTTGTCCTATTGTTCCGATAATCTCGCTTAATATTGGGGTATATGAAAATTGTTTTAAATATTCACATAAATTGCTGCGAACTTCTGATAGATCCTTACAAGTAGAAGAAATAAAAACTTTCATTGTATTTATTATTGATTTTATTTGTTTAATTCACACAGTCCGAATTATGGCTTTTTTTAAATTGATAGGCATGCTGCTGTTGATCTGTTGTGGACGGGCAAACATTCTTTTCCATTGCCAAAAGAACATTTTCAGACACAGTCAATTGCATTACCAATCGTAAATTTTGAAAAGTGTGCCCAATACCCAAACGATTGATAGAATAAGGTGAGAAATTTCGTATTGGACTATTCTTGAATGTTATACAACCATCTGTCGGACGGAGGAAACCGCTTATAATATTGATGAGTGTAGTTTTGCCTGAACCATTTCCACCCATTAGCGTGTAAATCAATCCCGCTTCCAAACGAAGATTGACTCCATTTAGAACTTGGACATCGCCAAAGGATTTACTTATGTCATTCAGTACAAGCATTCGCTTAAATATTATACAGACAATCTGCTCTGATTCTTGCTAAACTTCAATCTCACACATACGGACACAAAAAAGGCGTGGAACTATTGTGAATTACCCTACTTGAGGCTCTAGACTGCCTGTTACTTGGTAATAAACAATAGCCCACGCCTCTGTTATATAGTTCACCCTGTAAGGTGAGTACATAGCATTGACGTGAGCGTCCTGTCTACTATCCTAAGTAACTGAAATTGTCTAGATTTCAAGTAAAGGATAATATCATAAACGCTTTTGTTTTTCAATATGTCCTTCGGCTTCAAATCGCTTCTCCGCCGAAGATGCCGCAAATATACAAGTTAGTTTGATTCTGCAACACCATAAGAAGCAACTTTTTTCAATAAGTCACTCATTTTATCTGTTAATGGACAACATCTTATCATCAACGCATTATTTTCAACATCCAAACAAGACGACTGAAAGAATCAGTTGGTAGACAGGCTCCGTTTGCTCACCTGAGATTTATCAGATAACATACAAATAGCCATTGAAAAACAGTGCATTCTCAAAAAAGTACGTACATTTGCCTGCCTAACAAACATTTACCTGTATGACAGCAACAAGAAGACTGCCTATCGGCATACAAGATTTTGAAAAGTTGCGCCGCGAAGGGCATGTATATGTAGACAAAACAGCCTATATCTACGAACTCTCGCAGGGTGGGAACCCTTACTTTCTGGGGCGTCCCCGCCGCTTCGGGAAGAGCCTGCTGCTCTCTACCATGCACGCTTACTTTGAGGGGAAACGCGAACTCTTTGATGGGTTAGCCATTGCCGGGTTGGAAACGGAATGGACATCGTATCCGGTGTTTCATTTAGACATGAACACCTACAAGTACACAAGCATGGAAGCCTTTATGCTTGCCATCGACAAGAACCTGACCCCTTTGGAAGAGAAGTGGGGACGGGAAGCGGACGATAAGCAACAGACTTCCGGTCGCCTGCTCGGATTGATAGAGCGCGCCTACCAACAGACCCAAAAGCCCGTTGTTGTACTTATTGATGAATATGACAAGCCTCTGCTCGACACACTGCACGACCGCAAGTTGCACGAAGCCATACGCAACGAACTGCAAGGTTTCTATGGTGTACTCAAGAGTGCAGACAAATATCTTCGCTTTCTTTTCTTGACAGGCATCACCAAGTTCTCGCAGGTAAGCATATTCAGTACGCTGAATCAGTTGGGCGACATCAGTTTGGATGATGCTTTCTCCGCCATCTGCGGCATCACAGAAACAGAATTGTTGCAGAACTTCGAACCGGAGCTGCAAGCATTGGCACTGGCACAAGGTACGACATTCGAGAAAACCCTTGCAGAACTGAAGAAACACTACGACGGGTATCATTTTTCGCGTCGTAGTGAAGATATCTACAATCCGTTCAGCGTGCTCAACACCCTGTATAAGAAAGAATACGCCGACTACTGGTTTGCCACCGGCACTCCTTCGTTCCTTATCCGCCTTATCGACACCACCCATTTCCGCGTACCGCAATTGGACAACGACGTGTTTGCCACGGCAAGCGAGATGTTCGATTATCGGATAGGGTCGAGGAATATCCTGCCCCTGCTCTACCAGAGCGGCTACCTGACCGTCAAGGAATACATCGACCCCATCAGAACCTTCCGTCTGGGTTTCCCCAACGAAGAGGTGAAGGTCGGTTTCCTGCAACACTTATTGCCCGAATATATTCCGGCAATAAACGACGAATCCGACCTCAGCATCACGCTTTTTGTACGCGACCTCTACTTGGGTAATGTTGAACGCTTTATGCAACGGCTGCGCGTGCTCTTCGCCAAGATACCTTACAAGCGGGGAGTACCCAAGCGTGGTGAGGATTTCTATCAATCCATTCTTTACACCCTCTTCAACGCCATGGGGCTGCGTGTGCAGATGGAGATGGAGACTTCGCAAGGACGTGCCGACATCGTAGCCGAGACGCAAGATGCGGTGTACGTCTTCGAGTTCAAAATGATTGACCGCGGCACCGCCGAAGAAGCGCTGGCACAGATTGACGACAAAGGTTATCTGATACCCTACACCATCGATAGCCGTCGCTTGGTGAAGATTGGCGTAGAGTTCGATGCCAAAGATCGGACGATAGGGCGCTGGCTGGAAAAACAGTGCATGCGTTAAAGAAGAATAATCAGATTGACAAAGAGATAGAAAAAAAATATGCGGTTGCAGGGCTAAATCACCCCCACCAGCCACATCACCCCGAACCATAGCGCCAGCGCCACGATTGCCAGCAGAATCAACAGCAGCACATAATACCAGGAGACAAGGAGGGTGCGCCACAACGAACGCAGCCACGTGCACTGAAACAGTTGGTGATAATCCCACCAGAAGAGCAGGGAGACCAGCCACCAAGGCAACGGATAGATCATGATCTCTTCCTCATTGCCCGTTGCGAAGGGGAGGTAAAGGATGCTGAACAGCAGCATCTGCGAGGCAATGAATGTCTGCACGAAGATGTGCTCGGTGGTGTTGAAGCGCCGGTTGTGCCGGCGCCGGCGGAAGGCGATGCGGGTGGCAACGGCAAGGATGGGGATGTAAAAGATCATCTGGACGGCTTTGTTGCCTTGCGCCCAATGCTCCAACACAGACCAGACGCGAACCACGAACGCATTCCCCCGCATCTTATCTTTGACTTTCTCGGAGGCTTCAACGGCACGCTCGAACAGCGTGTTTGCCACTCCGCGTTCCTTGTAGCGTGCCTCGCGCAACGAATCGTTCCGCACCAACTCGGTCACTGTCTGGCGGTCGGATGGTTCGGCAGCCGGCTTCTTCGTACCTCCGGGGAAGAGCAGTTGCGACGCAAGGATGTAGATGGCAGCCAACACGAACAGCGTCTGGAACGGGCGGAAGTAGTGCACCCGCTTGCCCGAGAGGAAATCGCTTATCATGTAACCCGGTCGGAACAGCAGCTCGAGGAGGGTGCGTCCGAAGCCGTTGCCGATGTTGGTCAGCCCGCCCAGCACGTTCTGTATGCCGCGCTTGAAGGTGAAGCGGTACGTCTTCCTGCTCTGCCCGCAGCGGGGACAGTAGTTGCCTTCGTAGAGATGGTCGCAGTTGCGGCAGACCACCGTGTCCGCTTCGGACAGGGGCGGCGGCGGGAAGCCGTGTATCTGCCGAATGTGCAACGTGCGGTAGATGCACCGGATGCGGCGCCACATCCGGTGCAGGGAGGCGGCAACAGCGTAATAGGTGCTTTGGAGGGTGCGGGCGATGTCGGAGCGTGTCATAGTAGTAGCAAGGGGTTAGGATTGGACGGCGGGTCAGAACAGCCCGGGCAGCACGTCGGTCTTGACCGCTGCGTTGTGGAAGGTGCCCGTTATCTGTTCGCCCTCTTGGGGGCTTAGCTCCAGAAAGCGCTTCATATCCTCGGCGGCGCCCTCCTTGTCGCCGTTCAGCAGGCGGGCGTTGCCGCGTTCGCGGTAGGCTTGCGCAAAGGCGGGGTTGAGGTCGATGGCTTCGTCGAAGAGGGTGATGGCGTCCTCATATCGTTTCCGGGAGAGGAGGAGTTGCCCCAGCAGGAGGTATGCCTGCTCGTTGAAGGGATTCAGCTCGCTCACCGCGCGATAGTCGGCTTCGGCATCCTGCGGCAGTCCGGTCTGCTCGCGGAGCCTGCCGCGCAGCAGCAGGGCGGCTTCGTTGTCGGGGTCGAGCGCCAGCAGACAGTCGATGTCGGCGGCAGCTTCGGCAGGTTGTTGGAGCTTGAGCAACGTCTCGGCACGCAGCAGGCGCGCTTCCGTGTAATCCTCCTTCAGGGCAACGGCTCGGGTGAGGTGGGCAATGGCAAGCAACGGTTCGTTCAGTCCGGGCATGGCTTTGCCCAGCAGGTAGCAGGCATCGGCATTGTCGGGTTCGAGGGCGAGCGCCTGTTGGGCGGCATCGCGCATACCGGCGTAATCCTCCTGCATGTAGCAGACGTTTGCCAGCGAGAGGAAGGTCGAGAGGTGCGTCGGCTCCAGCTCAGCCATGCGCAGCAGCAGGCGGTGCGCCTCCTCCAAACCTCCGGTCTGGATAGAGGCTTGCACCAGGTAGCCCATCGTTTCGAAGTCTTCCTGTAGGGCAAGGGCTTGGGTGAAACACTTCACGGCATAGTCCACGCGCCCCATTCGCTGGGCGCGCATGCCGTCATACTTGAATATCTCGAACTGTTTTTGTCTGTTCTTCTCCTGTCCGGCAGCCGTATCCGCAGGCTTGCCGCCGAAGAGTGATTGCAAGAATCCCATATTGATTACATTAAATACAACTATTTACATCTGGTGGTAGTCTTTCGCCAGTCCTCCTTCGCCGGTTTCTTTGTACAGGGAGGGGAGATCCTTGCCGGTCTCTTTCATGGCTTTGACCACGCGGTCGAAGGAGACGCGGTGTATGCCGTCGGTGAAGGAAGCGTAGACATTGGCATCGAGGGCGCGGGCTGCGGCGTAGGCATTGCGTTCGATGCAGGGGATTTGTACCAGTCCGCACACCGGGTCGCAGGTCATGCCCAGGTGATGTTCCAGTCCCATCTCGGCAGCATACTCTATCTGCGCCGGACTTCCGCCGAAGAGTTGGTTGGAGGCGGCGGAAGCCATGGCACATGCCACGCCCACTTCGCCCTGACAACCCACCTCGGCGCCCGATATGGAGGCGTTGGTCTTGACAATATTGCCGACCAGTCCGGCAGTAGCCAGGGCACGCAAGATGCGGATGTCGCTAAACTCCCTGCTTCTATGCAGGTGATAGAGCACTGCCGGCATCACACCGCACGAGCCGCAGGTGGGCGCAGTGACAATGGTGCCGCCCGATGCGTTCTCTTCGCTGACTGCCAGCGCATAAGCAAAGACAAGTCCGCGCGATTGAAGCGAGTGTTTGAAGCCGCCTGCCCGAATGTAGTAGGTTGCCGCCTTGCGACGCAGGTTGAGCGATCCGGGCAATACCCCCTCCTGCTCCAGTCCGCGCTTAACGGCAGCCTGCATGGTCTTCCATACCTCGTTGAGATAGTCCCACACGTCGCTCTCTTCGCACTGCTGCACATATTCCCAATAGTTCTTTCCGGTACGTTCGCACCAGAGCAGGATGTCGGTCATGCTGTTCATGTCGTAGCAGTCGGACGTTTCGATGGTAGAGACGCCCTCTTCTGCCAGGGCGCCTCCGCCGATGCTGTAGACCGTCCATTCGTCGTGGGGATTGCCCTGCGCGTCGAGGGTGGCAAATTTCATTCCGTTGGGGTGGAAAGGGAGAAACACCTTGGGTTCCCATACGATGTCGACCGGCGCCACGGGTTGCAGCACGTCGTTGATGGCGACATCGGTCATGTGCCCCTTGCCGGTGGCGGCAAGGCTGCCATACAGGTTGACCCTGAATGCGGTGGCGGCGGGGTGTTTCCGGAGGAATAACTCGGCAGCTTTGCGGGGAGCCATGGTGTGGCTGCTCGACGGACCGGTGCCGATGCGGTATAACTCTTTAATCGATTTCACGGGGGGTACCTTTGTTCTGCTGAAAGGCGCCTTTATCTCCTCGCTACAAGGTTGCCTTTATTTCTACCTCTTCGTAGGATTCGATGATGTCGCCCACCTTAATATCATTGCATCCGGTGAGGCTGATGCCGCACTCGAAGTTGACGCCAACCTCCTTCACATCGTCCTTGAAGCGCTTCAGCGCGTTGATGTTGCCGGTAAAGATAACGATACCGTCGCGGATGAGGCGTGCCTTGTCGGAGCGTTTCACCTTGCCGGTCTTGACCATGGCGCCTGCCACAAGTCCCACCTTGGTGATGTTGAACACCTCGCGTACCTCGATGGTAGCGGTCATCTGCTCCTTGACGGTCGGTGCGAGCATGCCCACCATGGCAGCCTTGACCTCTTCGATGGCATCGTAGATGACGGAATATTTGCGTATATCCACCCCGTCGTTCTCCGCCTGCCGGGCAGCCGCGTTGGAGGGGCGTACCTGGAAGCCGATAATGATGGCGTTGGAGGCAGCTGCCAGCGACACGTCCGACTCGGAGATTTGTCCCACGCCTTTGTGTATGACGTTGACCTGAATCTGTTCGGTGGAGAGCTTGATGAGTGAATCGCTCAGCGCCTCTACCGAGCCGTCGACATCGCCCTTGACGATGACGTTCAGCTCGTGGAAGTCGCCCAGTGCCAATCGGCGTCCCACCTCATCGAGAGTAAGCATCTTCTGCGTGCGGAGTCCCTGTTCGCGCTGTAGTTGCTCGCGCTTGGCGGCAATCTCGCGAGCTTCCTGTTCGGTGTCGAACACGTGGAAAGAGTCGCCGGCGGCAGGTGCGCCGTTCAAGCCCAAAATGAGTACAGGCTCGGATGGACCGGCATCTTTGATGCGCTGGTTTCGTTCGTTGAACATCGCCTTGACTTTGCCGTAGGAGGCGCCTGCCAGCACGATGTCACCCACGTGGAGGGTACCGTTGGAGATGAGCACGGTAGCTACATATCCCCGTCCCTTGTCGAGTGACGATTCAATGATCGAACCGGTCGCCTTGCGGTCGGGATTGGCTTTGAGGTCGAGCATCTCGGCTTCGAGCAGCACCTTCTCGAGCAGGTCTTTCACGCCGATTCCCTTCTTGGCAGAGATGTCCTGCGACTGGTACTTGCCGCCCCACTCCTCGACGAGGAAGTTCATGGCGCTCAGCTCTTCTTTTATCTTGTCGGGGTTGGCACCCTGTTTATCTATCTTATTGATGGCAAACACGATGGGTACGCCGGCTGCCATGGCATGGTTGATGGCCTCTTTGGTTTGCGGCATCACATTGTCGTCGGCAGCCACAATAATAATGGCAACGTCGGTGACCTTGGCTCCGCGGGCACGCATGGCGGTGAAGGCTTCGTGACCGGGAGTGTCGAGGAAGGTGATTTTGCGTCCGTCTTCGAGGGTGACGTGGTAGGCGCCGATGTGCTGGGTGATTCCGCCCGCTTCGCCGGCAATGACGTTTGCCTTCCGGATGTAGTCGAGCAGTGATGTCTTACCGTGGTCGACATGTCCCATAACGGTAACGATGGGCGCTCTGGGCTGGAGGTCTTCTTCGGCATCCTCCTCCTCGATAATGGCTTGCGACACTTCGGCGCTGACATATTCGGTCTTGAATCCGAACTCTTCCGCCACGAGGTTGATGGTCTCGGCGTCGAGCCGCTGGTTGATGGAAACCATGATGCCTACACTCATGCAGGTAGCGATGACCTGTGTGACGGGCACATCCATCATGTTGGCAAGCTCGTTGGCAGTCACAAACTCGGTAAGCTTGAGCACCTTGCTGCCTTCGCGCTCCATGCTTTCCTGTTCCTGCATGCGTCCGGCAACCAATCCGCGTTTCTCTTTGCGGTATTTGGATGTTTTGCTCTTTCCTTTGGATGTGAGGCGTGCCAGGGTTTCCTTAACCTGCTTGGCAACATCCTCTTCGCTGGGTTCGTGTTTCACTACGGGCGGTTTCTTTCCACGCTCTTTGCGTCCTCCGCCGGCATTGTTGTTCCCGCCGGCTTTGCCTTCTCCGCGCCGGTTACCACCACCACTGTTGCTACCTCCACCGGTTTTATTCTCCTTGCCTTTGACGGGGTTGCTTCCGCTGCTCTGGAAATTAGCAACGTTGCTCACGTCAACCTTCTCCTTGCCGGTGTTGATGCGGTGGCGTTTCTTGCGGCTGTCCTTCTCCTTGTCGACCGGCTCTTTGGTTTTATCCTTGGCATCGGCTTTGGCATCATCCCGCCTGATCTCCTTGATGATAGCCTCTTTGATGGCTTTCTTCTGGTCTTGGCGCAACCGTTCTTTCTCCTCACGTTCACGACGTCGTTCCGACTTGCTTTTCTTGCGGGGACGGGTAGACTGGTTGAGGGTGGCAAGGTCAATCTGTCCGATGATATTTATCTTGGAGGCGAACTCCTCTTTCTTATGAATGCTGAATATTTCCGCTTCGGGCTTGGCAGCAGAAGCAGGTGTCTCTGCGGCGGCAGGTGCTACCGATGCAGACGCTTCGGACACCGGCGCAACGGAAGGTGCGGCAGGTGTTGTCTCCTGTGAAGCGGCAGCAGGCGCTACGGACGGCTCGGCGGATGCCGGTGTGGCAGGAACCTCGACGGGTTTCTCTTTTTGTCCTGCTGCCGGCTTTGCCTTCGGAGCTTCGGCAGGCGCTACCTCTTTCGGTGTTACGGGAGGTGTTGTATCGACAGGTTTCCCGGCTTCCGACGCTTCGGGTTGCGGAACGGCGGATGTCGGTTCGGTGGTTTTGGCGATGGGTTCAGGTTGCGGAGCAGACACTTGCCGAGTGTTGGCGTGCGTACGGGTCTGCTCTTTGGCTTGTTGAGGTGCCTTGTGCTGATTGAGGTTGTCAAGGTCTATTTTTCCAACAGGTTTGAACTTGGGCTTGGCATCCTCGGGCACTACGGTCTTAATCTCCTCCGCAACGGCTTTCGGTTTGGTTTCCCGATAGCTGCCCGACGCAGGCTTCCGTTGTCCGTGCCTTTCCTGAATGAATTGTTCGGATTCCTGTTTGAGTCGTTTGTCGGTACTGAATTCCTTGACAAGCATGTTGTATTGCTCGTCCGTGATTTTGGTACTCGGACTCTTTTCCTCTTCGGGAGTGAACGTAAAGCCCTTCTTGCGCAAGAACTCAACAGCCGTTGTGATTCCCACGTTCAAATCTCTAATTACCTTGTTTAACCTTATCGCCATATTTATCTTTTATCAGTACGCTATATGTTTTGAGTTGTTTGTCATTCTTCAAATTCGGCAGCGAGTACACGCAATACCTCGTCGATAGTCTCCTCTTCAAGGTCGGTCTTCTCAATGAGCATTTCACGGGGGGCGTTAAGCACACCTTTGGCGGTATCGATGCCGATGGATTTAATGGCATCAATAACCCAACGGTCGATTTCGTCGTCGAAGTCATCGAGGTAGATGTCTTCGTCCTCCACGGCATTGTCAATCTCGCGGAACACGTCGATGGTATATTCGGTGAGCATGCTTGCCAGCTTGATGTTCAATCCTCCCTTTCCGATGGCGAGTGACACTTCGTCGGGCTTGAGATAGACCTCTGCCTTGTGCTCCTCCTCATTGAGGTTGATCGACGAGATTTTGGCAGGGCTGAGCGCACGTTGGATAAAGAGTGGCACGTTGTTGGTGAAGTTGATGACATCAATGTTTTCGTTACGCAACTCTCTGACGATGCCGTGTATGCGACTTCCCTTGACGCCGACGCAGGCTCCTACCGGATCAATCCGGTCGTCGTAGGATTCGACGGCTATCTTGGCACGTTCGCCGGGTATACGGGCGATACGCTTGATGGTGATGAGACCATCGTTAATCTCGGGCACCTCCAGTTCGAAAAGTCTTTGCAGAAACATGGGCGAGGTGCGCGAAAGTATGATTTTGGGATTGTTATTGCGGTTGTCTACGCGGGCTACAACGGCACGGGCGGTTTCGCCTTTGCGGTAATAGTCGGCAGGTATCTGCTCGGAGCGCGGCAACAGCAGCTCGTTGCCTTCGTCGTCGAGCAACAGTGTCTCTTTTTTCCAGATCTGGTACACTTCGGCATTGACAATGGTTCCTACGCGATCGATGTATTTGTTGTACAGGCTGTCTTTCTCTAACTCGAGGATTTTGGAGGCAAGTGTCTGGCGCAGGTTGAGTATGGCTCTGCGTCCAAACTTGGCGAAGTTCACTTCGTCGGTCACCTCTTCTCCCACTTCGTAGGAAGTATCTATTTTCTGTGCCTCGGAGAGCGCAATCTGTAGGTTGGGGTTGGTCATCTCGTCGTCGGGTACCACCTCTCTGTTGCGCCATATTTCGAAGTCGCCCTTGTCGGGGTTGACGATAACATCGTAATTCTCGTCCGTACCGAACATTTTTGCGATAACGCTCCGGAATGATTCTTCGAGTACACTGACCATGGTTGTGCGGTCAATGTTTTTCAGTTCTTTAAACTCCGAAAAGGTATCTATCAGGTTGATAGTTTCTTTCTTCTTTGCCATAAGTGTTATTTAAAACTGATTAAGTATTTGGTGTATTTAATTTCGGCATAATTGAACGTTTTCTCTTCCGTCACGTTATGGGGGCGTTTGGCTCCTTCCGGTTTGACGCGCAGCGTAACGGCAATGGAGCATCCCTGCTCATCGGCACGGGTAAGCGTTCCGCAATACTTTTGTCCGTCCTGTGCCATGAGTTCGACCTCACGTCCCACGTGATTATAGTATTGCTGAATCACCTTGAACGGCTGTCCGATACCTGCCGAACCCACTTCGAGTTCGTAATCCTCCTGTTCCCGACTGAGACGGGTTTCGATATACCGGCTCAATTCCACACAGTCGTCTATCCAGACCCCGTCCTTGTGGTCTATCTCTACCTGTATGTGGTTGTCCTGACTAACAGATACTTCCACCAGAAAGTATTCTTTGTCCGCCAGCCATTGGCGTGCGATGCCTGCAATTGTTTCTTGGGCTATCATTGTTCAATATAGGGTAAATGGAACAAAAAAAGGAGCGAAATCGCTCCTCCACCTGTTCGCTCAATTCGGGCGCAAAGATATAAATAATATGTAGCAAATCAAAATATTAACAGAAAAAAGCGTTATTTAAGCCTCTTGCATTGTTTGTCTATATACACGAGAAAGCCTCCGTCATCATTTATATCTGATTGATATATCTGATGCGGAGGCATTCTGCTAAAACGGCGACTACCTACTCTCCCACTTCTACGCAGTACCATCGGCGTGACAAGGCTTA
>JAISGR010000170.1 GCA_031262995.1 Prevotellaceae bacterium
TTTCCGAGATTTTCATTTGCGCATTGTACAGAGCCGCACTTTCTGCCGTTGCTTTGATCGTGGCAAGTTGTTCCGTTACCGTATTATAGGCTTGCAACACTCTGAGGCTTCGCTCTTCCATTACTTCTTGTTGCGTGTATTGCAATTGCTCAATAACATATTTATGTTCTTTGATGCGTAATGGACGGTTGAAGATGTCGTCAAGAGTAATGGCTACACTAACACCAACATTGAATGTTTGCTGATTACTTGCCATGGTAGTTTGATACATGGGCGTATATTCATCACTTGCGTTGCTCAATACATTATATCGACCGAAAGAATACATCCCGTTTCCACGTATCCACTTCATCCATCCTCTCTTTTCCATTCGCATGGCATTCTTTTGTTGTTCTATTGCTGATTGTGCTTTTTGTACAGTAGCATTCTCCGTCACTGCATCTAAAAAGACCGATAGTGGGGGGAGTTCTAATTTCTCTATTTCAACTGGCACCTCTGCCGAAATTTTCGCAACAGCACTCTGCTCCCACTTTGCATCCTCCATTTTCAATTTCTCCAAAGCTTTGATACGTTCTTCGCGTGTCATGTTTTGTGCTACGACCTGTGTGGGGAGTAGCAGTGCGATAATATATAAAATGGGTAATAGATGCTTTATAGTCATTTGTTTGTTCGATTTATTGTTACACGTTCTCTTTCTGCACAAAAGCAGTAACAGTCTTGAAGAGTATCTTCATGTCGAGCCAGAAAGAGAAGTCGCGGGCATATTTGATGTCGAGCTGTTTGCGCTCTTCTGCCGACATACGACCGGAATCGCCGCGCTTCTCTACCTGCCACAATCCAGTGAGACCGGCAGGAGCCATGAAGCGTTCGATATAGATGTCGTTGGTGAGCAGTTCTGCTTCGTAGAGAGGGAGCGGGCGATTACCCACAATGCTCATGTCGCCCTTCAGCACATTGAACAGTTGAGGCAATTCGTCGATACTATATTTGCGAATGAAACGTCCTACGCGGGTGATACGGGGGTCGTTCTCGAACTTGACAAAGGAATTCTTCTCTTTGATCTCTTTTTGTTTGAGGAAAACATCTTCGGAGATGACGTCGTCATCGGAGATAAGAAACACTTCGTTCGGGTCGTCGGGAATCCCCGACGCTTTATTATCGGATGCAAACTTGTTTTGCTGCTTGCGGTAATCTTCTTCGGGGAGGATGATGTCGTCGGTGATAAGTAGACTGCCGGCTTCGTCACTGGTACCGGTCAATTCGTTAACACTGATGTCGGGAGCTTCGTCCGACTCTTCTATCTCGTCGAGCCGGTACTGGTTCAATGCATTCAACTCTTTGAGACGTTTGTCTGCATTGGTGTACATCGAACGGAACTTCAGAAAATTGAATATCTTGTAGTTGGAACCTACACGCTCCGATTTGTAAACCACACCGCCCTTACTTTCCATGCGGATGGCGATGGCAGTAGCAATCAACACGGGTGAAAGGATGACGATGGCTACACCCGAGAAGAGCACATCGAATGCCCGCTTCCACATCGGGAGATGATAGGTGTTCAATATTTTACGGTGAGTGTAGCTGAATTCCTTCAATTTGTTCTCCTTGCGGGTTTTGAGATAAGCATTCATCTGGAGGATATTTTTCTCTTCTGCCTGTGGATGAACCGTGTTGTTGACGCCGGCCTGTAGGTATAACTTGCGATTCTGCGACGCGAGTCCTTCGGTGACAAGCGTGATATACACCCGCGGATATCGTTTGCGCAGATATTTGATATCCTCGCTATCAGCTTCCGGCGTATGCTGTTCATACAGCACAGAGATGTTGTACCGCTCGGTGATACCGTCAATCAGCTTGGCAGCTTTCTTTACGGTCGATACGGTGACAAACATACCTCCTGTCACCTTGCTGAGATGCTCGATGATGGCTCGGTTATCTCCTATATAGATGTAATATAACATGCCTGTTTACCCGTTTTTTTCTAATACTTTGTTGATACGTACTTCCAACTCCATGGGATTGAACGGCTTCAGAATATAGTCTTCAGCGCCCTCGTTGAGCAGGCGTATGCGCTCGCTGGTACTCTCCTCGCTCGACAGCATCACTACGGGAATCTGCTTGAACAAGTCGTTGCTCTTGAGGTATTTAAGAAATTCATCACCCAACATCTTGGGCATACGAATGTCCGAGATAATCAAATCAGGCTCGTTACCCTCATGCAGCCAGTCGATGGCTTTCAGTGGGTCGTCGAAATAGGCTAATTCATATTCCTTGCCCAAATACATGGCGAGTACCTGTCCGATGGTTGCTTTGTCATCTACTAATAAAATTTGTTTCATCTTCTCCGAGTCTCTTTATTATATGTTGTAAATATTATATGCTGAAGTATCTTTCTGCTGCCGTTACCGATAGGTATTGCCTTTGTTGGGGTGCATAGACCAGTCTTTGTCCATTGAGCGGTTACGTGCCCAATTGAGGAACTTGGAATAGGCACAGTTATTTAAGTTCTTCTGGTCGCAGATATTAACAAACTCTTTAGGGTAGCTAAAGTCTGGTACACACACAGCCCATGTATTGTTACCTGCCAAGTCAAGGTTTTCCTGCTGAACGGTACCTTTGGCTGTGGCACCATACTTCCAGAACTCGTACAGGTGTACTTCCACGCGCTTCTGCATCCCTTTATATTGATAACTGATAAAGAAGTCGAGATTGTCTTGGGTGATCAGCTGCGTTGTTACTGTTTGTGGAATGGTAATGGTAAAGGTGCGGGGATCGGCTGTGTAACCATCCGTTTGAGTATTGGTAATGGTACCCTGCGGCGCACCCAGCACGGCATGTGCATTGCCGAACAGAGGGATGGTCATGAAGTCATTCCCTGTTTCCTCGCTTGTATCGAACAATGAACCGGTGAGTGATTCTGTAAATCGCGAAACATCTGTCCCTCCTACCGTATAACTACCCAGTTGCGAACGCGGCACGCCCGCAATGCGCAATCCGGCACCTAATGTTTTGGAGGCACCTACGGCAACAAGAGTTACTGTTATGTTGGTGGCAGTAATTCCGTTGGAGGCATTGCGTGTATAATCCAGGCTGACATCCAGTACGATGTCGTTGAAATCATAGTCACCCACCAAGGGGAAGTTGTCTTCATATACGTAGGTATAGACAGCCGGAGGGGTGGGTTCGGTGACTTCCGGACTGGTAGTGGGGTAGTTGGCAAAGGTACAGTCGGTATCATCGCTGATGACCGGTGCATTGCCCGGTTTGGTAAACGTAACATTGCCGGATATATACTGCTTAAATTGATTAGATTTGCTCGTTTCAATATAGATATTACCGGTAATTTTCGAATTGTAGAGGCTGATGCTGTTCGACTTCGTGAGCTGTAGCATGGCATATTCGCCGGTGGTTTCTCCTCTGACGTTGCAACTGCTGAATGTGAGTGCTCCGTCTATCCTGATAATGGAATGATTACCCATTTTCAGAGAATTATAAACGGTTATATCGCCACAGTGCAGCGAAGCATCGTCGCCCATGGTAAGACCGGCGGTGTAAAGAGAGCCGTTAGCCTTTCCGCTTCCTCCGATGCTACCGGCTATCAGTTTGCACGAATTCTCGATGATGGGCGCATTGCTGGCATTTTTGCCCAAGCTACTGGTCGCTTCCAAACAGGAGTGATTGATAAACAGGCTTTCCGTATCTGGTGCCGTATCATAAATATTCTTGGCAGTGATGGTACCTGCATTGTAGAACGTTCCGCCTTTGTTGTTAAATCCGTCGAATCCGTCGATGACACCTCCGTTGTAGTTGACGATGCCGGGGTTATCGAATTCTATCCATCCGTTACCGGTGATGTGCCCGGGATTCTCGCCTCCCAGCACAACCAATCTGGAGGTGCCGGTAAACGCCATCGAAGGATTTTCTTCGCTACCGCCTGCTACGTTGAGGGTAGCGCCGGCGGCTATGATAATTTCCACCCCGCTCGGTATTGTTTCTTTGGCTTCATGTTGGGCATTAGCACCATGGGCAATAATCAGTCTGATGGTACCTTGAGGATACTTATTCGTGATGTGGACGGTGAACGGCGTAGATTTTGTGATTTTATACACCTTTGTTTCTCCTTTACCGGCTATGATGTCGGCATCCATCTGGGTGCCGCTTACATATTCTTCGGCGTCGTCAAGCATATCCTCTATCTGAGCATCCGTGTAGGGACGTTCTATGGTAGTGATGGTGATAATACGGGTGGTCGCTCTGGTTGCTGCGCCGCTACCGAAAGAGGCAGATGCCAGCCCGTATTGGATGGGCATGGGCTTGTAGACGATGCGTCCCACAGGGTCAATGCGGGCAACATAGAGCGTATCGAGCACATTGGGGCAGGTAATGTCGGCGGTGAACTTCATGTTGCTGTTGGCTGTTCCGCTTGCCAACAAGTGTACGGCTTTATCTGCTACGATGGTAGAATCTGCGGGGTCATTATCGTAAATATTGACGGTGTAGTTGGTCAACAAGTCTTCATAAACGCCAACCTCCACCTGTATCTGTTTGGTCATTTTCCAATCCTGTGCAGGATCAATGTCTTTCACAGGAAACTTATCTTCGTACGTTGCTGCTATCTTCCCCGGATTGAATACATCCTTCTGGCAACTTCCTAATACCACTAAACATAGCAGCAGCATGAGGGAGAACACGTTTGTTGTAGTATTACTATTACTCATTTTCATAAACCTGATTTCTATGTATAGGGGCGCAACCACATAGTGTATTTCACGCGCCAAATATAACTATATTTTAAATTCAAAATACAAAAAGATGATTTTTTATATCCAATAATTGTATAAAAGCAACGAGTTGACAAGTTAACCGGCAAGATTACGATGGTTTAGACCCAATCTTCTGTTAACTTGTCAACTCGTTCCCAACTTATTGACAGGAATTCTTCTATTGAGGAGTGTAAATCAAAGATTCATCTACGGTTCCTAAGTACCAGCCGGAGAGAGCATCGCTACACCCGCTTTCTACCCATGCGTTATAATCAGCATAAGCTGCGTCTATACGCTTACCCTCAAAACACCACTTGAAGTTTTGAGACGGGATGCGGAAAGCATTCGGGAAATTGTAGTCATGCTTATTATAGGTTTCCAAATCAAACTTAAATCTTCCGTTGTCCAGCATCGGAATAAACTTAATGACTTTTATCACGTTCCCTTCGCTATCATAGCTTTCCCCTTCTTCTATGGGTATTTCCTCGAAAAGAACTTCTTGTGTCTCTGTGTACTGTCCCGGACGTACATTCTTATAACCGGTAAGTGAGCCGTCGGAAATGATCCATTTACCATTGATCCCGAAATTGTTGTGGAACGAAGCACCGGTAGCAGCAAAATCCAAGTAAGCTTTGGCGCTGGAGGCACCATCTTCGCGTATAATGCGATATTTTACAACAACATCATTGAAGTCATAGTCTCCTTGTTCGGGATAGTTGTCTTCAAAGAGCCACATACCAGTCTCTATGACCTGTCCCGGATCAAGTGCAGGTGGATCTATGGGATTCTCAGGCTTGCATTTATCTATCGGGTTGGCAATAATGAGGCAGAGCATATCGTTAAAATCGCCGTCAGCCCAATTCTGTTCACCATCATTTCCTCCAACTACACTACCCCTTCCGAAGCTATCTTCCATGCCTAAAAGTAAATACTCAACTCCGTCATACTCAATTTTGCGGATAATGCCTTGTGTTCCGTAATTTCTGTCAGGATAGTTTTCTTGATTGAACGCTGGCGTTGAATACTTATAAACAGGATAAGCGCCCTCTGTCGGTTTGACGGCAAATCCGATATAATCACCTTCGTCAAAATCACCCAATTCGATGGTGGTGCCACGCGCAGGTTCAGGTTGCGAACCTCCTGTCTGCTCACCGGGATCTGTGATGATATAGTGTAACTCAACGTCAGTTAGAGAAGGGTAATTGGTTCCATTCTTTTTATACTTATACCAGTAGAGTTCATTGTTGATACCGTTTTTTCCGACCACAAAACTTATTTTGACATTAGTCGGTTCCCCGATGACCAAGTCTGTGCATGTCTGTCGTTTCGTATCGGGTATATTCTGCATATCGTTCGGGTATAAATTCCATATATAGGTGTAAAGCCCATCGGTGATCGTTGTCATGGATTCGTCCCCGGCGGCACGAGTTCCAGCCTCAATGGGCGTTCCCTGAAAATCAATGTTAGCATTAGCAAACTCCGTTACTTCACCGTTTGCCAACATATACAATTTCTTGGACGCTTTGGGTACATTGAGAACTTTGTCAATGGGCGAATAACCTATGAGAACAGGTGTAGTAGTGATACTCATGTGCTCGTCGAAAGGGTATTCATCAAATATCAGACAACGTGTGCCTTCTGTCGGCATCTGAACCTTCACGCTAATGCTACGTACTAAGTTGAAGTCCTTAGCCTTTTCTGGGTTAAAAACTCCATTATTTGAGATGCCTAGGCAAGAGGACAGGAGCACAGTCGTTAAAACGAATGTAATAATCTTCTTCATACAAAATTAAATGATGGTTTGTAATAAAATCAAATCTCTATGGATATTGTGGTATTCAACTTACTACTTATTATAAATAAGCGAAATGTTGGGGTACTTATACCAATCCGAATCAGTAGTACCGCATCCGTTATCTACCCACGACTGATATTTGGAATAGGCTAAATCAATTCGTTTGCCCTCTTGACACCATCGGAACGTTGTAGATGCCGGTATATCCAGTACATACGGATAGTTGGCATTGTAGATGTTCTGCGATTCTTTGCTGGCAATGTGTGAACCATTGTTCAATTCAGGATTGTACTCTGCGGCTCTCGGGATTTGGAACTCCCGAATCGTAGTTTCGACCTTGGGTTGGCTCATATACACATTCTTGTAGCCAGTAAGCGAACCGTCACTGATGAGCCATTGACCGTTGATTCCAAATTCATTGTAGAACTGGGCGCCGATGGCAGATACACGCAGGAACACATTGGAGATAGAGGGGGCATTATCCGGTTCCTCAATATAATAGTGGATAACGGCATCATTGAAGTCGTAATCGCCTTCGTAGGGGTAGTTATCCTCAAACAGCCAAATACCTTCTACGATGGTACGACCTGTTTCCTTATCAGGAGATTCCAATACGTTCATGGGTTTCATGGGTGGGGTGCTTTCGATGAGGAAAATAACATCGTTGTAATCCAAGTCAGCCCATCCGTAGAAATCTTCGGCACCGTAGGTTTGATACTCCTGACCTAAGTATTCGATGGTACGAATGATACCCATGGTCGCATTTACTAAACTCGCACTACCGCTTGTCGGAATAGAAGTGCTGCTTACAAACGGATTGGAATTAAATTGCGGAGTGGAATACTTAATAAAATCTTTTGCTTCTTTGTCTGTGCCCCCAGCGAGATCCTTTTCGTCACTAACCACAGCAAATCCAACGATTTCTCCTTTATTGAACTTACCCAAATATTTACGTGTGCCTAAATTCGGCGCTGTGGTCTTTGTGATATTGTCAAATATCAAGTTGTCTTCCGACAGGGCAGGAGGAGTTGTGTCTCCTTCGCGGTAGGTGTAGAAGTACACTCTCGATGCGTTATCACCTCCACCGGAGAGGAAGCTTACCCATGCTTCGCTGTTGTCTGCCTGTACTACAAGGTCTGTGCAGGTAGTCAAGCTACTGCTGCTCACATTAGTCATATTCTCGGGATAGATGCTGGTCACCTTATTCCATATACCGTCATCAATAGGTATAGCTGTTGCATCCTCTACCGCCTTGGTAGCAGTTTCGGGCAGAATGCTCCCGCTATAATTGATGTCGCCACGGTCGAACGTGCGCAATACATCGTCAATGGTGACATAGAGCTTGGTCGTACTGATGGGTACGGTAATCTGCTTATTTACGGGTGTGTACCCTGTAAGAACAGGTGTCACGATGATGTCTCCATATTCATTGTATGGGTTTTCGGTAAAAATAGAGACCCGCGCGCTGTCGATAGGCGGCGTTTGAATGTTCACGCTGATTTTGCCACTCAAAGCAAAATCCTTCTGGTTTTCAGGAATTTTGTACGCATCCTGCCGGCAACTTGTGGCAAGTAGGGAGATAGCGACTGTTGTTAGAAAAATAATCCGTTTCATATTTCCATTAATTAACTTGTTTCATAAACTCTTAGTTAGCTGGAGCTGCATAGTTGTTACAATTCGCTGCAAAGATAATGCAAGTTTATATCAAGGAATCGGTAAGCTTGTTAATTCTGTGCAAAGACTGGTATATTTAACAACTTTTATCTAATGCGTTCACGTAAATCATCCTGTAATTGCCGGATGGCGCCTGCTGCGTCTCCTTCCTGCCGGTTGAGCAGTGTCACAAATCGACTGCCCACGATGGCGCCCGAAGCGTGTGCGCAGGCTGCGCGGAAGGTGTCGTAATTACTGATGCCGAAGCCTACCATGCGGGGGTTGCGCAGTCCGAGCGCTTCGATGCGTTGGAAGTATGCCTGTTTCCGGTTGTCGAACGACTGTTGGGCGCCGGTAGTGGCAGCGCTCGACACCATGTAGATGAATCCGTCGGTGTGGCGGTCGATTTCGCGCACGCGCTCCTCCGAGGTCTCGGGGGTGATGAGCATGATGATGCGCAGGTCGTAGCGGTCGGCAACAGGTTTGTACGCCTCCATGTAATCGCGGAAGGGGAGGTCGGGGATGATGACGCCGTCGATGCCGCACTCCACACACGCTTGGCAGAAGGCATCGAAGCCGAACTGCATGATGGGGTTGAGGTAGCCCATCAGGATGAGCGGAATCCGGACGTCGCGGCGGATGTCCCGCAGTTGCGCAAAGAGCAGGCGCAGCGACATGCCGTTCTTCAGGGCGCGGGTGGCGGCATCCTGTATCACCACGCCGTCGGCCATGGGGTCGCTGAAGGGGATGCCGATTTCTATCATGTTCACACCGTGCTGTTCGAGGGTGCGGATGACGTGTGCGGTGCCGTCGAGCGTGGGGCATCCGGCACAGAAATAGATGGAGAGCAAGTCGTGGGGGTTGCTTGCAAAGAGTTGATTGATACGATTCATGAGGGCAATTAAAATTAGCAATTAAAAAATAAAAGAGCAAGGAGGCATGCCTCCTTGTTTTACGCAGGGTTGATGGCAGCCAGGAAGCTGCCCAGCAGGACAGGGTCCTTGAAGCCGGGGGCGCTTTCGAAGCGGCTGTTCAGATCGATGCCCACGAAGCGGGGGTGGCGAAAGGCTCGGATGGCTGCCACGCTGTCGGGGGAGATGCCGCCGCTGAGCAGGAAGGGGGTGTCGCCGCGGTATTGTTGCAGTTCTGCCCAGTCGAAGCGCTCGCCGGAGCCGCCGTAGGCGGGGGTGGGGGTGTCGAAGAGGAGGAGGTCTGCCGCGGCGCCGTAGGCGGGGGCGGTGGCTACGGTGACGGACTTGATCACTGGGTAGCCTGCCGACCGTAAGGAGCGGCACTGTGCGGGCGATTCTTCGCCATGCAGTTGCAAGTAGTCTAAGTCGAAAAGACGGGCGATACGGAGCATCTCCGCCTCGCTCTCGTTCACAAAGACGCCGACGCGCCGGGCGCGGACAGGCAGATAGTCGGGTACTTCGTGCACGCACCGGGGCGACTTGGGGTAGAAGATGAATCCTATCATATCTATGCCCAGGGATTCTACTTGGCGGATGTTATCGGCACGGGTCATGCCGCAGACTTTGATAAGCATATATAATATATGGTATATATAATATGGTGTAACGTTGCTTCTCACAAAGAGGTCTTGCAGCCTGCTGTGGAAGAGTCTTGCAGCCTGCTGTGAAGATGTCTTGCAGCCTGCTGTGAAGATGTCTTGCAGCCTGCTGCGAAGAGATCTTGCAGCCTACTGTGAAGATGTCGGTGCAGATTGTACGGCTTCAATAAGCTCCCGCAGCGTCTCTCCCGGTGCTTCGGTTTTCATGAACGTTTCGCCGATCAGGAATCCGCGGTAGCCTACGCGGCGCAGTCGGCGGATGGTGTCGGGGTGAGAGATGCCGCTTTCGGAGATGAAAAGGTGCTTGTCATTGTATCCCGAATGTAGCTTGTCGCCCCGTCCCGAATGCAGCGTGTCCTGTCCGCCGATATGTAGCGTCTCCTGCTCGGCAAAGCGGAACGAGTTCTCTACGTCGGTGACGAAGCTGCCCAGATGGCGGTTGTTCACGCCCACCATGTCGGCATCGGGGGTGATGTAGGGCAGCTCGTCGGGGCTGTGCACCTCGAGCAGCACCTCCAAGCTGAGGCGGTGGGCTTGTGTGAGGAGCGTGGCGCACTGCTCCCGTGTGAGGCAGGCGGCGATGAGCAGCACGGCGTCGGCGCCGACGATGCGGGCTTGCAGCAGTTGGTACTCGTCGATGATGAAGTCTTTGCGCAGGATGGGGATGTCGACCAGCGGGCGCGCCGTGCGGATGTCGCGCAGCGAGCCGCCGAAGAAGTGCTCGTCGGTCAGGATGGAGAGGGCGGCGGCGCCGGCACGGGCGTAGGCGGGGACGATGAGGTCGGGGCGTGCCTCGCGGTTGAGCCATCCCTTGGAGGGCGAGCGGCGTTTGAACTCGGCAATGATGCCCGTGGGCGAGGCTGCCAGTGCCTGCTTCAGGCTGCGCCGGGGCGCTTCGCACTCGAACAGGACATCTTCTGCCATCGCACGCAACTGTTTCAGCGGAACGGCTTGTTTCTGTTGCTCCACTTCCGCCCGTTTGTGGGCG
>JAISGR010000065.1 GCA_031262995.1 Prevotellaceae bacterium
GCATACTCGGGCGCATAAGCACACTGTATAGTCGACAGTCCGCCCTCGTAGGTGCCGCTGCGGGCAACGCGGTAGCTGTATTCCAACACATACACCCCTTTGGAGAGGCTGTCGAAGAAGAAGTTGGTAGCGGCATCTTCTATCTCGACGTAGTACCCGATGCCGTTGTTCCAACGATAGCCCGAGAGAGAGGTTTCGGGTTCGAAGCAGGCGCCGCGCCGGTCTTTCAGCTGAATGAAGTCCATTGCCCGATCGAGGCGGATGGTGAGGCGGGCAACGACCCGGTCGCCCACCGACAGCGCCATCTCCGGGCTGACAAGTTGCAGCGTCTTCCGACCGGTCGACGCGGTACGCTCCACATAGAGCTTCTTGTCTACCGACAGCTCGCCGCCACGGCTCTTGATGTCGGCTATCGGAGAGAGGTACTGGGCATAAACGGCGCCGTAGGCAATGCCGGCGTCGGGCTTGGTCACAGTGATTTGGCGGGCGTTCACCTCGGGAGCGCCCTCCCCGAAGCTCTCCTTGACATAACCCAGCCCGGGAATGAGCGGGCGGGCGTTCAGCGCCTTCCTGTCTAACCGGATGCTGACCTCGCCGCGCGAGGCAAGCAAGTCGTTGCCCTGACAGAGCAAGGCGTAGACGGCATCGGCAGTGGCAACGGGAGCGTTCCAGGCAGTGGCTTGCTTCTGCTTCAACAGCCATATCTTCATCTCCTCGAGCAGCGCGTCGTTGCCGCCGGCAATGCGCAGGGCTTCCATCGTTGCCACGTGCACGGAGACGGGGAACATACCCCACAGGTAGGGTGTTTCGTTGAAGGCGAAGTAGGCGCCGCGCTCGTCGGTCTGCACCAGATGCTCCTTGAGGGAGGCGACCAAAGCAGCCGCTTCGGCAGGGTGCCCGGACTGTTGCAAGACCACCGACAGGTTGGCTTTGGCGGATGTGCCGATGCCGGCGGGATGCTTCGCCGTCTCGGCGGCAAGGTCGAGGAAGTAGCGGTAAGCCGGTTGGTTATCGGCGGGAACCGCCCCGCCGGAGCGGGCGACGAGGTAGAGATAATCCAGCGCAAAGGCGGGGATGGAGGTCGGCTTGCCGTCCGACTTTTCGGCTTTGCGCAGGCGGGTATACTCCTCTTGCAGCTGTTTGTGCAGGTAGTTGAAAGCCGCCTGCTGTATGGACAGGGCATCGGCGCTGTGCGGCTGTCCGGTCAGGAGCGGGAGGCGGACAAGCAGTTCGGTGATGTAAACGGTCATCGAACGGTTACCCCACATCCCTTTGTACCAGCCCCACGAACCGTCGGCGCGTTGAAGCTCCTTCAGCTTGGTCAGGGCGGTGATGGTGCCGTTCGACAGGGTGTTCACGTCGAAGAGGGTGGCAAGACGCGACTGCCGTTCGGACTCGGTGGTGGCTTCGAGCAGCCAGGGCGACTCTTCGAGGAGGATGTTCTTCAGATCCTGATTCTTCTCCAGCGAAGAGAGGAACGACTCCTTGCCGCCTTTGGCGCCCGCCTGCGCTTTCCAGCGCTCCATCACGGCTTTGATGCGCGGCTGACTGCCGAGGATATAGGCTGCCAGCGTATTGGCGTAGAGCGCCGTTGCCCACGAGGTGGCATTCTCTAACTGGGGCTGGCTCAGCACGGGCAGCGCCTGCACGGCAAGCCAGGCGGGGTTGCCGGTGAACTCAACCGTCAGCCGGCGCTCGGTAGCGGTGCGGCTGTTGCCGTTGAAGAGGCTGTCTAAGGAGAAGGTGCGCGTTTGGTTGCCGCGGATGGGCATGGAGAGCGTCTCGGTGATATACTCCTTGTCGCTGAGCACGGGAAGCAGGTGTTGCTCGCCGTCGCTGAAGGTGCCGCCGTCGGCAATGAGGCGAACGCCCAGCATGTCGTACTTGTCGGTGGCAGTGAAGCGGAAGGAGACGGCGCCGGTAGCTCCCGCCTCCACGGTGAACGGTTGCTGCTGCGTCCGGATCTGCTTATCGGTCATCGGGTCGAAGAGCACCAGCCGCACCTTGCCCGAGACGGCGTTACCGGTCAGGTTGCTGATGGAGGCGGCAATGCTCGTCACATCCCCCACCCTGACGAAGCGCGGCATGTTGGGTTGCAGCATGAAATCCTTGGCGGCAACGGCAGTGGCTTCCAGCTGTCCGGTCAACATCCCCCGGGTGTGCGCATAGCCGCGGAAGTTCCAACGGGTCAGGCTCTCGGGAAGGGTGAAGGAGATGCTCACCTCGCCCTTGGCGTCGGTACGGAGCTGCGGGTAGAAGAAGGCGGTCTCGGAGAAGTTGGTGCGCAGGGCTTGCGCGTCATTCAATTCGTCTTCGGCGGAAGGCTGCCTCACGTCTACGCCCAGAGGGACAAACTCCAACTGTTCGGAGATGGAGTAGCTGTTGGCTGCGACGGCATCACTCTGTACAGCCATCTTGGTTTGGGCAGCGACTCCCCGCACCAGCACCATCGAACCGGTCGTCGCACTCCTCGTTCCGTACAGAGCGCCCGACAGGGAGGGGCGTAAGGCATTGCCATAGAAGGTGTCATAGTACAACGGATCGTATTTCCAGGCTTTGACGGTGAATGAAGGGTACGCACTGCTTCTGCCGACGTACTGCGTATCCCAGTGTGCCCTTGCGACCTGCCGGGCATATCCCACCCCTATCGACTGGTTGTTGCGATAGAGCTTATCCAGCGAGGCATCATACATCACAGCCAGCAGTTCGGCATCGGCAGGGGTTCCTTGCGGCGTGCCGACCGTCAGCCGCCACTCTTCCGTCTGTCCGGGACGCAGCTTGTCGCGGAAGACACTCCACTTCATCGGCAGCTTCTTGTCGGGCAACCGCTTCGTCAATTGGAACTGTTGCGTGTAGAGCTTTCCGTTCTTCACAAAAGCAAAGAGATACTGTACGCCGTCGCCATATTCAGCCTGATAGGGCACTTCGAAGCGGATAATGCTGTCGGAGAGCTGTAACGTACGGCGCTCCAACCGCCTGTTTTCGCAGAAGACATCAAGCAGGATGTACGCATCCTCGAAAGAGGTTCCGAAACAGAACTGTGCCGGATGTGCGGCATCGAAGGTGCCGTCGCCAACGGTGTATGCCCAGATGTCCGACCTGTCCGCCGGACGGTTGTCGGCGTACGAGAAGAGCGCGAACGTTGTCTTGCACTCGACCGCCCTGCCCTGCGAATCTTTCGCGGTGAGCAGCAGTTCGTATCTGCCCGAAGGCAGCTGCGCCCACGTTTTCCATACCGTCTCCACATTGGCAGTGAAGCGACCGGAACGTTGCAGGTGCGGTGTGCCGTCGATGATTTGCGACAGCGTGTAGTCTCCGGTTGTTGCCACCGGTTGGTCGTTCAGGTTGCGGGCATAAACGGTCAGGCGAATATCGTTGTCCTTGCAGAGAAGCCCGCCGTCCATCGAAGTGGAGAGCTGTAACGAACGTGTGCCTGCCGTGAGCGAAACAGTGGCGCGCTGTGTTTCACCGGCTTGGTTCGTCAGGGAGGCGTTCACCGTATAGGCATAATAGCCTCCTACTGCAAAATCCTGCTCACTGCCTGCCAGATAGAGCGGGAGCACAAAACTGCCGTCGCTTGCCGTTGTGACAGTGTCTGCCACGGAGTATATGTCCCTGTTGTTGAGGCCGCGACCCCAAACCGAGACGGAACGCAATACCGTATATGCTACTTTCTGCCCCTGCAACAACACCCCGTTGAAGGAAACAGCCCGACCGTGCAGTTGGATGCTGTCGCCTATCTGATAGCTGGTTGCCAACGTGTCGAACAGCAGTTCGAAGGAGGGACGCTTGTAGGATTCGACCTGTACATAAGCCGTCCCCCGGGCAGGCACATCAATCACATAGCGTCCGTTCAGGCAAGCCGACGGCAAGACAAAAGCTGTGGTGAAAGAGCCGAAGTCATTGGTACGCACCTCCTGCTTGGCTATCTCTTTGCGGTTGGCATCGCGCAGCACTACGTTGTAAGTCCGGTCGGCAAGTACATGCGCCGTGTCGCCCGTCACCTTATAATCGATACCTTTTATATAGATGGTCTGTCCCGGGCGGTAGATGGCGCGGTCGGTCAGCAGTTCCATGCGTTGTGTCGGAGCGTTGTTACCGCCGTTCCAAGTGTGTACGCCGTAATGGATATAATGCGTGATGCGGTCGTCTCCCTTCTCGGCAGTGAGTCTGGTGTACTTGGGGTTCCAAGCCATCGTCACGCGCCCGTCCTTGCCGGTCATCAGTTCGTCTGAGGGGTAGGAAGCGTCTCTCTGATAGAATTGCAGCAGCACATCGGACACAGGCAGCCCACTGCGCGTATCTACCACCTGCACCTCGAAGTGCGTATCTCCCCACCCGATGGTCAGCACCTTGAGGCGGGTCACCTCAACCTCGTCGCAATCGTCGGGATCTCTCTTCTCTGCCTGCTTGCTGTCGGGCACCACCTGCATCGAATAGCTGCCGGTTTTATCGGGCGCCACCATGCGAAACAGCGTATCTCGTGCCATATAGTCAGCACGCAACAAAGAGAAGTGCTGCGACCGGGCAAGGGTGTAGGTATCGTCCTTCTCGCGCAGGAAGTTGAGCGTGAAGCCGGCAAGGTTGCGATGGCTGACACGCAGCACGAGGCTGTCACCCGGATACAGCTGTCCGTCGGTATAGACATTCAGAAAAGGCTTCAGCATATTGTCGCGCGACTGACGCAGCACATTGATTCGTTTATACTTCGGATAGCGGGCAATGGCATCGTTGCATACCAGCAAAGCCTCTTGGGTCTGTTCATCCTGATAGAGATAGTCGACTTTCGCCAAATAGACCTCGGCACAGACTTGGCGTTCGCCATACCGGGCTATCAGGTCGTTCAGTTTGGCAAGATAATCCGGTGTTCGGCTATTTGTACTTTTCAGGCTGTCCAAGGTGACCATGATTACGGCATCCTCTCTGTCCGGCAGCTGTCGATAGCGTGTGATTGCCCGGTGGTAAAGCGCTGCAACGGATGCTTGTATCGTGTCTCTTTCCCCGGACATGGAATGATTATAGACACGCTCCATCGCCGTTATCGCGGCTACGGCACGCATGACCAGCAGGTGATACATGTCGTGTCCGTAATAGCTGCTCGATTCGCCCAGGATGGTAAAAGGTACATATTTTTGTGTGGATGCGTTGAGCAGGGCTTCGGGATGCTCCAATGCGGAACGGGTATGCTTCATCACCTGCTGCAAAAACAGGTTGCTGCTCCACTCGCGTATATCGGCGGGCATATCGGCATCGGTCACATCCAGGAAGGCACGTTGCCACAGAACCCTGCCGTTGTTATCGGCATAATCGGCATACATGCTTGCCAGCAGGGAGTGCAGCACGGCACGGTTCACCGGTTGCGTTTCCTGTTGCGCCCACAGTTCCAATCCGCGCAAATTCACATAGAAGCTGTCGGGGGTGAGGTGTTGTTGTGAGGCAGCCCGACAGAGATAGGCTTTGAGCATCTGCGGCGTGTTCTTCTCCTGCTCGCCCTTTCGGAAGATCCGGTCGGTTAACGATACTACGGTTTGGGGCAACCCTTGCTGTTCGGCTCGCTCCACTTGTTTCCACAAACTGCTAAACGACTGTGCCTGCACCGTCGATGTCACACAAGCCAGCAATGCTACCACAGGCAGCAGACGCCGGATGATTGGCTGTACTCTTCTCATACTCTTTACTTTTATTATGTGCTGATTCTACTTATTCGTACCTGTTAAAAACGGCAAAGTAACCGAATAATGTTTAATCGCCCATCTATTTTAAGGCTATATAACGTTTTGGCAAAGGCAGTTACGGGCGCCCGAACTGTTAATTCTTCCTTGAAATGTAGCAACACGATTGATTATTATCTACTTTTGCGACCAAGTTATACAAGGAAATAGATGAAAATAGTCATTGCCGGTGCCGGCGCAGTAGGCACCCATTTAGCCAAGTTATTGTCGCGCGAAAGACAAGATATCATTCTGATGGACGATAACGAAGAGCGACTGAGCACCCTCGGTAACAACTTCGACTTGATGACTGCCGCCGCCTCGCCTACCTCCATCAAAGGACTGGAGGAGGTACGAACCCGCGATGCCGACCTCTTCATCGCCGTCACCCCCGACGAGAGCCGCAACATGACGGCGTGTATGCTGGCACACAACCTCGGCGCACAGAAAACCGTTGCCCGCATTGACAACTACGAATACCTGCTCCCCAAACACAAAGAGTTCTTCAAGCAATTGGGCGTCGACTCGCTCATCTACCCCGAGATGCTGGCAGCCAAGGAGATTGTGTCGTCCGTCAAGATGAGCTGGGTCAGGCAATGGTGGGAGTTCAGCGGCGGGGCGCTCATCCTGATTGGCGCCACCATGCGCGAAAACGCCGAGATACTGAACACCCCGCTCTTTCAGCTGGCGGAACACGACAAACCCTATCACGTGGTTGCCATCAAACGGGGCGCGGAAACACTGATTCCCCGCGGAGACGACATCATCCAACTGAACGACATTGTCTATTTCACCACCACCCGCAAGTATATCCCCTACATCCGCAAGATAGCCGGCAAGGAAAACGAAGCCGACGTACGCAACGTCATGATTATGGGCGGCGGTCGCATTGCCGTGCGCACCGCCCAGTATGTGCCCGAATATATGCAGGTGAAAATCATCGAAGACAACAGGGCGCGCTGCAACCGGCTGACCGAACTGCTCGACGACCGAACCATGATTATCAACGGCGACGGACGAGACATGGACTTGCTGCTCGATGAAGGACTCAAGAACACCGAAGCCTTCGTTGCCCTGACCGGAAACTCCGAGACCAACATCCTGGCATGCCTCGCCGCCAAACGCATGGGGGTGAGCAAAACCGTAGCCGAGGTGGAAAACATCGACTACATCAGCATGGCGGAGAGCCTCGACATCGGCACCGTCATCAACAAGAAGCTCATCGCCGCCGGACACATCTACCAGATGATGCTCGATGCCGACGTCAACAACGTGAAGTGCCTCACCTTTGCCAATGCCGACGTTGCCGAGTTCACCGTGAAAGCCGACGCACACATCACCAAACACCTGGTCAAAGACCTCGGACTGCCCAAGGGCATCAACATCGGCGGATTGGTGCGCGGAGGCGAAGGCGTGGTGGTGACCGGAAACACGCAGATACTGCCAGGCGACCACGTCGTCGTGTTCTGCATGGGAGCCATGATCAAGAAGATTGAGAAGTACTTTAATTAGCCCCGCGTGATTCACTTCAAAACCATATTCCGTATTATCGGCTTCCTGCTGCTGATCGAAACAGGGATGCTGCTCATCTGCACCGGCATCTCCATCTATTACGAAGAGAACGACCAACCCGCTTTCTGGCTGTCGGCAGCCATCACCCTCTGCGCCGGCATCGGCTTGCTCGCGGGCAACCGACAAGCCGAACGCACCCTCACCCGCCGCGACGGTTACGTACTGGTCAGCTTCTCGTGGCTCACGTTCACCCTGTTCGGCATGTTGCCCTTTCTCTTCAGCGGAGCCATTCCCAACCTCGCCAACGCCTTCTTCGAAACCATGTCGGGACTGACCAGTACCGGCGCCAGCATACTGAACGACATCGAATCGCTGCCCCACGGCATCCTCTTCTGGCGCAGCATGACCAACTGGATAGGCGGATTGGGCATCATCATGTTCACCATCGCCGTGCTGCCCATCTTCGGCGTCAACGGATTGCAGGTGTTTGCCGCCGAAGCCAGCGGACCGATACACGACAAGGTGCACCCGCGCATCGGCATCACTGCCAAATGGCTGTGGATGGTCTACACCGGACTCACCGCCATCCTCGTGGCACTGCTGATGGGAGGCGGCATGAATTGGTTCGACAGCATCTGCCACGCCTTTGCCACCACCGGAACAGGCGGATTCTCGACCAAGCAAGCCAGCATCGCCTACTACCACTCACCCTACATCGAATATGTCATCTCCATCTTCATGTTCATCTCCGGCATCAACTTTACGATGATGTTGCTGCTGATCAACCGCAAATTCAAGAAAGTGGCGCACGATGCCGAACTACGCTGGTACTGCTGGTCGGTGGTGATATTTACCGTGGTGATCGCCGCCATCATCTACCACACCGTACCGGGCACCGATGCCGAAGGCGCGTTCCGCAAGTCGCTCTTTCAGGTGGCGTCGATCCACACCTCTACCGGCTTCGTGACCGACGACTACATGCAATGGCCATCCATGGCTTGGGGACTGCTCACCATCGTCATGCTCATGGGCGCCTGTGCCGGCAGCACCACCGGCGGACTGAAGTGCATCCGCCTGATTATCCTGAGCAAGGTGGCACGCAACGAGTTCCGCCGCATCCTCCACCCCAACGCCGTGCTGCCGATACGCATCAACAAGCAGGTGGTCTCCCCTACCCTGCAATCTACGGTGCTGGCTTTCAGCTTCATCTATACGCTGGTGATCATCGTCAGCGTGCTGATACTAGTCTCCATGGGACTGAACTTCGAAGAGTCGATGGGCTGTGCCGTCTCCGCCCTCGGCAACATGGGACCGGGCTTGGGCAAAACAGGTCCCGCCTACTCCTGGGTATTGCTGCCCGAAGCGGCTAAATGGCTGCTCTCCTTCCTCATGCTCCTCGGACGCTTGGAACTCTTCACCGTACTGCTGCTGTTCACACCCGATTTCTGGAAGAAGAACTAAAGCGCAGCACTTTCTCCCGTCAACATCAGGTTACTTATCTCATTGAGACGAGCACTTCAACTCAATCTTCCGGGTACCTCTACTCAATCGTTTGAGTGCTTCTTCTCATTGAGATGAGATGCACTACTCAATCCTCCGACAACTTCTACTCACCGGATTAACAAGATATTTCCAACGAACGGGCAAGGGAAAGAGACGACAATTACGAAATAATCGTAGCAATTTTGCTTTATTAACTCTTTCTGTTTGCAGCGATTACGAATGTATCGTAGTTTTGCGGCATCTTAATAACTCACTCATATCAACGAACAATGGAAAAGCTGACACTTCAGGAAGAAGAAGCCATGATCTGCATCTGGGAACTGGGCAATTGTTTCATCAAGGACATTGTAGCCAAGTACCCCGTACCCGCTCCCCCCTACACCACAGTGGCATCTATCGTCAAGAACCTCGAACGGAAACACTACGTCAAAGCCAAACGTGTGGGGAACACCTACCAGTACGCGCCTGCCATCGCCGAAAGCGAATACAAACGGACGTTTATGAGCGGGTTTGTCCGCAACTACTTCGAAGACTCGTACAAGGAGATGGTGACATTCTTTGCCAAAGAACAGAAGATATCCGCCGACGAGCTGCAAGAGATCATCACCATGATAGAGCAAGGAAAGTCATGATTGCCTATATCATCAAAGTCAACATTGCGCTGGCGCTGTTCTATGCCTTCTACCGGCTGTTCTGCTACCGCGACACCTTCTTCGGCTGGAGGCGTGCAACGCTGCTCTGCTTCTATGTGGTTTCTGCCCTCTATCCGCTGCTGAACATCGAGTCGTGGATAACCACACAAGCCCCCATGACTGCCATTGCCACCCTCTATTCGGAATTTGTGCTGCCGGAGCTGATCATCGGCGCACCGGTCGACAGCCCCATCGACTGGTACCGCGTGACGGGAGCCGCACTCCTGATTATATATATCGGTGTGGCGCTGGTGCTGGCAGGAAGGATCGGCATGCAACTCATCAGCTTGGTAAGGCTGACGCTCCGCACCCGCACCGCCACCATCAACGGCATCCGCGTGCACCTGCTCGAAGGAGCGGAGATGCCCTTCTCTTTCTTCCGGCTGATATTTGTCAATCCCGACCGGCACACCGCTGCCGAACTCAACGAAATACTCACGCACGAACAGACACACGCCACACAATGGCACTCCGTCGACGTACTGCTCGGAGAGCTGGCGTGCGTGTTGTGCTGGTTCAATCCGTTCGTCTGGCTGATGAAACGCGAGATACGCGTCAATCTGGAGTACCTCGCCGACCACCGCGTACTCAAAGCGGGATGCGACAGCAAGGCTTACCAGTATCACCTGCTGGGATTGACACACCCTCCAAAGGCTGCAGCAACAATCTATAACAGTTTTAATGTATTACCCCTTAAAAAAAGAATTAGTATGATGAATAAACAACGAACCCAAAACGTCGGGCGCACCAAGTACCTGATGTTTATCCCACTTGCCGCCCTGTTGATGGTTATCAGCAATATAGAAACGGTGGCACGCTCCATACAGACACCGGAGCAAAGCGAATCTTTCTCTCAGAGGGCGGACACCATCTATCCGGTCAAAGTCTTGGGCGTGGAAAACGACTCGGACAAGGTGTTTGAAATGGTGGAAAAGATGCCCCAATTTCCCGACGGCGGTATGTCGGCGCTGATGACATTCCTTGTCAGAAACATCAAGTATCCCGCCAATGCGATGAATAGTAAGACGCAAGGACGCGTCGTGGTCTCATTTGTGGTAGAAAAGGATGGCTCGATCACGAACGAAAAGGTGGTCAGAAGCGTCGATCCCGAATTGGACAACGAAGCGATCCGCGTCGTGCGGCTGATGCCCAAATGGGAACCGGGTATGCAACGCGGCGAGGCGGTACGGGTGGCATTTACGGTACCGGTGATGTTCCGTTTGGATACGGGAAACACACTCGTGGAAACGCCCCAGGTAGTCGGCGCTAAAGTCCTTGACAAGAGCGGCGGAAAAGCCGGCGATGATGTGTTTGAAATGGTGGAAGTAGCGCCCCAATTCCCCGACGGCATGTCAGCATTGATGAGCTATTTAAGCAAAAACGTCAAATACCCGGCAGCCGCACAGAAGCGAGGTGTACAAGGACGTGTCATCGTGCAGTTTGTGGTGGAGAAAGACGGCAGCATCACCAATGCAACCGTTGCCAGAAGTGTTGATGCCGACCTGGATGCCGAAGCCATACGGGTAATTACCGGCATGCCCAAGTGGAAGCCGGGCATGCAACGCGGCGAGGCGGTACGGGTGAAGTTCTCCGTGCCCCTTTCGTTCCGGATACCGGAAAAGAAGAAATAGAAACACGCCCAACTGCGTTCAGCCATCACCATTAACAATTACAACACACAGTGAGTACCGGTATTTACTATTCGTAGATACCGGTATTTACTGTTCGTGAGTACCGGTATTTACTGTTCGTGGGTACCGGTATTTACTGTTCGTAGATACCGGTATTTACTGTTCGTGAGTACCGGTATTTACTGTTCGTGGGTACTGTTATCGGTGCGTATGCACCACCTCTGTCGGCGCCAGCTCGGCGTTGCGTCGTTCTACCTGTTGCACCACATGCTCCGCCAGTTGCAGGAATGCCTGTCCGGTTACACTGTCGGCATGGAGCGCCACGGGCGTTCCGTTGTCTCCGCTTTCGCAGATGCTTTGCACGAGCGGAATCTGTCCCAGCAGGGGCACGTGCATCTCTTCAGCCAACCGCTTGGCGCCTTCGCGACCGAAGATGTAGTAACGGTTGCCTGGCAGTTCGGCAGGTGTGAACCACGCCATGTTCTCCACCAGTCCGAGGATGGGCACGTTCACCTTGTCGTTGGTAAACATGTTGATGCCTTTGCGCGCATCTGCCAGGGCTACTGCCTGCGGGGTGCTTACCACCACCACGCCCGTGAGCGCCACGGTCTGCACCAGGGTGAGGTGGATGTCGCTTGTTCCGGGCGGCATGTCGATGAGGAAGTAGTCCAACCCGCCCCAATCAGCATCGCCGATGAGCTGCTTCAACGCATTGCTTGCCATGCCTCCGCGCCACAACGTGGCTTGGTCGGGGTCGACGAAGAACCCGATGGAGAGCAGCTTCACGCCATAGCGTTCGATGGGGACAATCAGGTCGCGTCCGTCCACCTCTTCGGAATAGGGACGGGCATCTTCCGCTTGGAACATCTTGGGCATCGAGGGACCGAAGATGTCGGCATCGAGCAAACCCACGCGGTAGCCCAGCCGTGCCAGCGCCACTGCCAGGTTGGCTGCTACGGTAGACTTGCCTACCCCGCCCTTACCCGACGAGACACCGATGATATTCCCGACCTGCGGCAACAGCCTGCCCGGTTCGGGACGCGGCGCCTGCCGGCTCTCGGGGGTGATGGTTACGATTACCTCTTTCGAGATACGGGCGTGGATGATGGCTTCGGCAGACTTGACCACCGACTTCATGAAAGGGTCGGTCGGTTTGTCGAAGAGGATGGAAAAGCTCACCCGCATGCCGTCGATGCGGATGTTGTCGGCAATCATGCCGGCTTCGACAAGGTTCTTGCCGCTGCCCGGGTAGCGTACGGCGGCAAGGGTGTCGAGTATCAATTGGGGATACAGAGTCATCATTGATTCATTGCTATTTTGATGGCGCGGCACCGAAAGACTCATCGGCTTACCGCCAGCCCGCTGCGCTTGTTGCGTCCGTAGCTGCGGTATTCGTCGAGTTCGATTTCCACGTCGGGTTCGTACAGTTCGCCATGCTGCGGCAGCCGGAAACGGATGTACTTGATGCTGAGTCCGCGTGCCAGCCACTGCTGTTCGTAGTAGGTCTTGATGCAGAGAATCTCGTCGGCTTTGCCGGAGTGGTAGAGGTCGTCGGTCATCACCTCGACCGGCAACCTGTTACCGGCAATCATGCAGCGGGTGTACTCGAACATAAACCGGCTGTCTGTTTTGAGGTGAATCAAGCCGTCGGGTTTCAGGAATCGGCGGTAGCGCTCCATGAAGTAGGTGGAGGTGAGGCGTTTGGTTGCCTTCTTCATCTGCGGGTCGGAGAAAGTAAGCCAGATTTCGCTCACCTCGCCAGGCGCAAAGAAGCGGTCTATGATTTCGATATGAGTGCGCAGAAAGGCGACATTCGTCAACCCTTCGTTGAGCGCTTCGGTGGCTCCCGACCACATCCGGGCGCCTTTGATGTCGACGCCGATGAAGTTCTTGTCGGGAAACAGGCGTCCCAGTCCGACGGTATATTCACCCCGTCCGCAACCCAGCTCCAAGACAATGGGGTGGTCGTTCTTGAAGAACGACGCACCCCATTGACCTTTGCCGTCGAAAGGCACGCTTTCGGTGGCGGAAAAAGGGTATTCAAAGACATGCGGATAGTTTGCCATATCGGCAAATTTAGCCAACTTACCTTTACTCATCGACAGGCGACAGTTCGTCGGTGACTAATGACAGCTCTCCCTTCAGGTTGTCGTAGAAGGCGGCTTCCGTCACATATACATAAGGATAGAAGAAGAAGATGCCGATGCCGAGCGTCAGCTGGCAGAGCAGCAGCCATCCGATAAAGCTCAAGTACAGCAGGAAGAGTTTCCACTTGTGCCCCTTCATCATGCGCATGCTCTCTCTGATGGCTGCATCATAAGCCAGCTCCGGACGGTCTTTCAAGATGTAGTTGGTCATGGAGTAAGAGAGATACTTGATAATGCCGGGAATGATGAGCAGCAACGTCCATAAGAAAACGTACACCATCAGCAGCAAGTCGGTCAGAAAGACACGTTGATAATCCTTAAATCCGCTGAACAGCACAGCGACTTCCGCCCTTCCTCCCCGCTTGATTTGAAGCATGGCAACATTGAAGCCATAATACAACGGTATAAGCAGGATGGCAACAATCATACCTACCGTACTCCATACCGGATGAGGATAGGTCACCATCCATGGTATGACATTCCAGAGCATTTCAACGGTAACAACCGCCCGGTAGTTCGAAACACAGTACACGAGAAAATAGATGAGAGCCAGCACCAGCACCACCAGTGCACTCTTCATCCATTGACCTTCCAAGGCATTGAAACCTTCGTCTTTCAGTTGGGATATTCGTTTCATAAGGGCTATAAGGATTTTATCGTGAAGGCATTACCTTACTCAAGTATGGTCACCCAGCCGTGCGTATCAGGCTCGTCGCCATACTGAATGGCTCTCAGCTTGTTGTACAGCTTCAGGCAGGTAGCTCCCGGCTTCCCGTCTTTGGCGATGACGTAAGAGTGTCCGTTTTCGGGGTCGTCGATGCGCTCGATCGGACTGATGACGGCGGCAGTGCCGCAGGCGCCCGCCTCTTCGAACGTGCTCAGTTCCGCTTCGGCAATGGGGCGACGCTCTACCTTCATGCCCAGATCTTCGGCAAGTTGCATCAGGCTCTTATTGGTAATGGAAGGCAGGATGGATGTCGAGAGGGGCGTGATATAGGTGTTGTCCTTGATGCCGAAGAAGTTGGCAGCGCCACATTCGTCAATGTACTTCTTCTCCTTGGCATCGAGATAGAACTCGGCGGAATAGCCTCCGACATGTGCTTCGTGACTGGCGCGCAGACTGGCGGCATAGTTACCGCCGACCTTGTACGTACCGGTTCCGAGCGGTGCGGCACGGTCGTACTTGCGGGTGATGACATAGGGAGTAGCGGCAAATCCGCCTTTGAAGTAAGGTCCCACGGGAGTAACAAATATCAGGAACAGATACTCGTCGGCAGGTTTCACGCCTACCTGTGCACCGGTGCCGATAAGCAGCGGACGGAGATAGAGCGATGCGCCGCTTTCGTAGGGCGGAACAAAGTGTTTGTTCAGTTCCACCACTCTCAATGCGGCTTCGCGGAAGCGTTCGGTAGAGAGTTCGGGCATCATGATGCCCCGACAAGTCGATTGCAGGCGGGCAGCATTCTCTTCGAGGCGGAAAATGCGGACTTTACCATCCTTGCCCCGAAAAGCTTTCAATCCTTCGAAAGCCTCCTGTCCGTAGTGCAGGCTGGTGGCGGCGATATGCAGGGGAATCGTCTCTTCGCTGCTGACCTCCAGCTCACCCCACGCATTGTTACGGTAGTAAATCCGCACGTTATAATCTGTCTTCATATATCCGAACGACAGATTAGACCAATCTATTTCTTTCATACAAAATATTATTTAGTGTTGAGTAACTTTTCTACTTGATTGTCGGCTTTGGTCAACTTGTCGTTGCAGAAAGCGATGAGTTGGTTAGCCTCTTCGATGGTTTGCGCCAATGCGTCAATATCCAGCTCATTGTTGTCAATGCGGTGCACAATCCGTTCCAGGCGTTCCATGGCTTGCGAATAGGTATATTTCAGGGGGATATTCCGGCTCATCTGGTGAAGGCTTTTACGATTTCGCCGATATACATGCGGGGCTGTCCTTCGAGCGGAGCCTGTGCAGGCAGCTTGCGGCACTCCAGCACAACGGCAGGCGAAGTAGAGTCGGTGGGATAGAAGCGCACGGTATAGATGTCGGCTCGTTCCATCTCTTCGTAGGACTGGTCGGGCGCCAACAGGGTGAAGATGACTGCCTTCCCCGACACTTTGCCCAGCGAACCGCCGGCATTGGCAGTAAAGGTGGTCATGTTAAAGGCATCTTTACCGATGGCAATCACGATCTTACCGGCACCCATCCGAATCAGGTCGGGCGAGAGTGCGTCAGGCGATACCTCTTTGAGGGTCGCGGCAGCAGGTGCAAGTTGTGCGGTTGTCTCTTCCGCCTTCTGCTGTACGGGGGCAACACTCAGGGCAGTTGCTGCCGAACGGAACATGTCGTCGGCAAAGTCCACTGTTTTGCGGCGCCATTTGGCAAGTCCGCGCATCAATTTGGTCTTAGCCTTGTTGAGGGCATATTTGTCGGTGACCCACTCTTCGGCGGTATATTTTTCGGCTCCTTCGCGGTAGATAAAACTGATTCGTTCGATTTTCACCGTGCATTTGCCCGGTGCACAGACAGCAGAGAGGTAATACAGGATGCGGGTGCGGTCGAGCGACAACACTGTCGACTGGAACACTATCCACTCGTCGCCCATTCCTACGATTTCTCCTTGTTCGGGGTTGCGGTAGACAATCCGACTGGTGTTTTCGTTCTTGCCGAGTCGTTCGTCCATCCAGGCAAGCATGCGTGTATATATTGCCTCTTGCGACATGTCAGCCACGTTGTATGTTTGCGAAAAGACCACTTTACCGTTTACCTCGGGCACGGCACCCGCCAGATACTTACTGTCGTCTTGTTTTTGCTGTGCATAGACGGATGCGACAGGCAAAAATAGACAAAACAATACCCGAAGGATGGAAGATACTTTTTTCATAATCAGTGAATTGATTCAATATTACAATATAGCGACGCAATATTACAAAAAAGTATCCTATCCTTCGGGTAATGACACACATAGTTTAAGAAAGATTAATTTCTCCCTACATGCGTACTTCCATCAGCAAGAGATGTGAATCTTTGAGGGTTTCCAGCATGATGCTGTCGGTGTCATACACACCCATGCCGTCCCGACGCAAGAGTGTGGTATCGCCCACCTTCACTTCGCCTTCGATCACGAAGATGTAAACACCGGTTCCGGCACGATGCATCCGGTAGTCGATGGTCTGCCGGGCATCAAATTCGCCGATGGAGAACCATGCCTGTTGCAGCATCTTGGCGGGCGCATCTCCGTCGGGCGACACAATCAGCGCCAGCTCGTTACGGTGCAACAGCGGACGTATATCGTAATCCTGATAGGCAGGCAGTGTCTGCTGCTGTTCGGGCATCACCCATATTTGCAGGAACTCTACGGGTTCGGTATCACTTCCGTTCATCTCGCTGTGCCAGATACCGCTTCCGGCACTCATGGTCTGTATGTCGCCCGGAGTGATGAGGCGACTGTTTTTCTGACTATCGCCGTGTTGTAATTTCCCCTTCAGCGGAATAGAGATGATTTCCATGTTTCTGTGCGGATGGGTACCGAAGCCTTCGCCGGGCGCTACACGGTCGTCGTTCAACACCCGTAAGGCGCCAAAGTTCATCCGCGCAGGATTGTAATACTGGTCAAAACTAAATGTGTGACGGCTGTCGAGCCAATCGGTACGGGAACGTCCCCGCGTATTCGATTTATCAATAACTGTCTTCATAATCTATCCTTTCTTTTTAAATTAATATACTATTATTCAATTACAATGACGGATAATCTAACGACAGATAGCGCAATGTTGTTTACTTCTCCCCTCCCCTTTTGCCATTCATTACAATCTCTTGACGTTCGTTTGCCTTTATTCCGCATCCTCCAACTGAAACCTCTTTTTGCGGAGCTGGAAGCTGTTGCTCAGGTATTTTTCGCGTACGATTTGGTTGGCTGCCAACTCTTCGGGCACTCCTTGAAAGAGAATCTTTCCTTCGAACAGCAGGTAGGCACGATCGGTAATGCTGAGTGTCTCCTGCACATTGTGGTCGGTAATGAGTATGCCGATATTCTTGTATTTCAACCGCCATACAATCTGCTGAATATCCTCCACCGCAATGGGGTCGACACCGGCAAAAGGTTCGTCAAGCATGATGAACTTGGGATCAATAGCCAGACAGCGGGCAATCTCGGTACGTCGGCGCTCACCGCCCGACAGTTGGTTGCCTTTGTTCTTCCGCACCTTTTGCAACCGAAACTCGGCAATCAAACTTTCGAGTTTGTCCTTCTGGTAGCTCAACGGTTTGTCGGTCATCTCCAACACGGCGGTGATATTGTCTTCCACACTCATTTGGCGAAACACCGATGCCTCCTGTGCCAGGTACCCTATTCCGTTGCGCGCCCGTTTATACACGGGATAGTTGGTGATGTCGAGGTCGTTCAGGAAGATACGTCCTTCATTGGGCGTTATCAGCCCTACGGTCATATAGAACGAGGTGGTTTTTCCGGCGCCGTTCGGTCCCAGCAATCCCACAATCTCACCTTGCTTCACATCGATGGAGACGTGGCTAACTACCGTACGCTTGCCATACTTCTTTACCAGATTCTCGGTGCGAAGCACCATTTTTGTTTCCTCCATATAGGTATCTGTTGTTACCATAAATATATAATAGATAACATGCCGCAGCCTGTCCGACAACGTGGCATTTCGCTTATTTTGGCGCAAATGTAGGCAATATCAACTTAATTATGATACATTGATTACGATAAAATAATGCGGACATTAGCCACAATAAAAGAAAAAGATGTACATGGATATATGAAGATGATAAGTCTCCATAGTACTCCGTGAGAAAGAGTGTTTTCATCCTTCGGACAAGTGTCACATCATGAAAGCAAAAATATCTCCCTCGTTTACGCAAGCAACTCCGCTGAATTGCATCCGTTATTCGGTAAACGATGCCGGTGCACTGACCAACAGCGAACGGTTCGGAGCAAACCTTGCTTGCCAACACTTACGACGACTTGGGTCGCCTCAAAGAGAACAGCCGGAACGGTGTAGCTTCGCTCAAGACGAATTACACCTACAACATTCGTTCGTGGCTCAAGACCATCACCGGTAGTTTGTTTAACGG
>JAISGR010000026.1 GCA_031262995.1 Prevotellaceae bacterium
GTTAAGCTCACTAACTCTACTGCCCATGAAAAGCATTATCCCCTGTACACTCCTCGTTCTGATGCTCTTTTGCGGATGCGAGAAGGACAATGCTCCCAAAGTCATCAAGTTGCCCGAACAGGAACTACTCTCAAACATCATTGTGGGAGGAGATAACTATATCGTTCCTCTCAAAGTCAACACCCGCCGCCCCGCACTGTACATCCCTGCCGACACAGACGATAACTGGTATATCAGCATGGATGAGTGTACCTGGTGCCGGTTCACACCGACCGAAGGCGACCGGAACCATACATCCGTCACCCTGCATGTAGACAAGAACGATACGCCGTCGGAAAGAAGCATCAAATTCAGCATCGTTTACAAAGATCAGGGCAGGAGCGAAACCTACACCCTGCTGCAAGGCGTTCCCGGAAGCGGCGCGGATGCCTACGTAGAGATTGAGTGCACACGCGGCGGAGAGCTGGCAGCCAAGCTGGATGCCCTGCCCGTCGGGAAAGCCGGTCTGACCAGACTGCGCATCAGCGGCACGATGGACAACACCGACTGCGAGACGCTGGCAAATGTGCTGCCTGCCATGAGCAACCTGCAATGCCTCGATATGGAGAACGCCCTGATAGAGAAGTTTGCCGACAGAACCTTTTGCGGCAATACCTCCATCTACCTGCTGACCATTCCGCGCACGCTGACCTCTATCGGAAAAGCCTTCTATGCCGACGGAGCGCCGAGAAACAAGATCTATCACATCGTTGTCCCCGCCGATTCCGAACTGACACGCATCGACGACCATGCCTTCCGCAATTGCAGCAGTCTGCATATCTTCGATGTGCCCGAAAGCGTGACTTACATCGGCTCGTATGCCTTCTACAACTGCCAATACCTGAACAGCGACATCGTGATTCCGAAAGGGGCGGAAATCATACGCCCGTACACCTACTACCGGTCGGGACAACGCTTCCCCGAAGGCTTTGAGTTTCCGGCAACCCTGCGCGAAATCGGCGAAAGAGCATTCTACGACTGTAGGTATTACCCATGGACTGTTCCGCTGGTGTTCCCCAACAGCCTGACGACGATAGGCGAGGCTGCCTTTTGCTACTCTACACTGGCGTTCAACCGGCTGCCACAGCAGTTGGAAGTCATCAACGACAGCACGTTCTACGGTTGTGCACAGTTGGGAAAACTCGTGTTTCCGGCTTCCGTCAAGCGCATCGGCGCCTATTCCTTCGGCGGGAGTTACGGATACAGCAATGTCTGGCAAATCGAACTCAACGAGGGGCTGGAAAGCATCGGCGACTTTGCCTTTGCCTACAACTACGACTTGTCGGGCGACCTGAACATCCCCGGCAGTGTCCGCACCATAGGGGAAAGCGCTTTTGTCGGATGCGAGAACCTCACCGGCAGACTGACACTGAACGAAGGGTTACAGGAGATCGGAACAGCCGCCTTCAGCTACTCCAAGCTGTCGGACAACCTCACTATACCAAGCACCCTGACAGCCATCGGCGACAGTGCCTTCTTCCAGTCGACCATCGGAGGCACACTGGAGATACCGGCGGCAACCACCCGCATCGGCGTTCGGGCATTCTCCGGATGCAGGCAACTGAGCGGACTGAACATAGACCGTGCCGTCAACCTTGCCACGCTCGGCGAGTCGGCATTCGAAGATTGCACCGCCATGACAGGCAGCATCAACATACCTCCGCTGCTGACCGTTATCCCGCCGAGTCTCTTCAAAAACAGCGCCATCAACGGACAGCTCACCCTGCCCGAAGGGGTGACGCGCATCGAACAAGAAGCTTTCTATTCTACGCAGGTTGCCGGCGTCTCTCTGCCTTCGACGTTGAGCTACATCGGCGACGGGGCATTCTGGTTCTGCCGCCAATTGGCAGGCGAGCTGGCGCTGCCCGAGGGGTTGACCTATCTGGGCAAAGCGGCATTCTCCGGGTGTTCGGGCTTGACGGGTACGCTTACGCTTCCCCCCGCGCTCACCCGCATAGAGAATGAAGCCTTTTACGGTGGCAAATTCACGGGAGACCTGATTATTCACGACCGGATAACCTATATCGGCACCGGCGCCTTCCAGTATTGGCGCGCTGCGAAGGGTCTCCACCTTGGCACAGGTGTGAAGAGCATCGATAACCACGCCTTTGCCAGCAGCTACTTCGAAGGCGAACTCGTGATTCCCGACAATGTAGAGACCATCGGCGTCGGCACCTTCCAATACTCCAAATACACCTCCATGACGATAGGCACCGGCTTGAAGTTCATCGGAGCCAACGCCTTTTACGGGCACAACCTCCGCACGGTGACCTGCCACGCTGTCCAGCCCCCTGTCGCCACAGAAGATTGTTTCCACAGCGGTCGGTTCGACCTCTACGTGCCGGCGGCAGCTGTCGAGCTGTACAAAAATGCAGAGGAGTGGCGGGAAGCCAAGTCCATCAATCCCATCATGTAATCCATAAAATGTCACACTTCTGCTAAAAAGAAAGTCGATTTGTTTGGATACGTACGATTTATCTATACCTTTGCGCCGTCAAATCAAGTAACCCCTATTAAAATGACACGTAACAACTCCATTATAGGCAGCATTATTATTATTCTATCGGTACCGTCCGGTGGAAGTGGATGCTGCTTATAAAGTTGATAGCCCAACGATATACGAAAGCCTTTCTCACTTCTGACAGTGCGAAAGGCTTTCTTTGTTTGGGCAAGCTTATCTCTCGTTTTAAACACCATTTAGTCACTTAATAAAGTTGATATGAATACTCTTTTCGACAAAATCTGGGATGCCCACGTGGTGCAGCAGTTGCCCGACGGTCCCACCCAACTCTACATCGATCGCCTCTACTGCCACGAGGTGACCAGTCCGCAGGCATTTGCCGGGCTGCGGGCGCGCGGCTTGCGTCCGCTCCGTCCCGAGCGCATCGTCTGCATGCCCGACCACAACACCCCCACGCTGGGGCAGGAGCGTGCCATCGCAGACCCCGTGTCGCGCATGCAGGTCGACACGCTGGCGCACAATGCCGCCGACTTCGGGCTGACCTACTTCGGCATGATGCACCCCAAGAACGGCATCATCCACGTCGTCGCCCCCGAGCAGGGCAGGACGCTGCCCGGCATGACGCTTGTCTGCGGCGATTCGCACACCTCCACCCACGGCGCCCTGGGAGCCATTGCGTTCGGCATCGGCACCAGCGAGGTGGAGATGGTGCTCGCCTCGCAGTGCATCCTCCAGTCGCGCCCCCGGACGATGCGCATCACCGTCGACGGGCAGTTGCGCCGCGGCGTCACTGCCAAAGACCTTGCGCTCTACATGATGGCGCAGCTCACCACCTCCGGCGCCACGGGTTACTTCGTGGAGTATGCCGGCGCTGCCGTGCGCAGTCTCTCGATGGAGGGGCGGCTCACGCTCTGCAACCTCAGCATCGAGATGGGTGCGCGCGGCGGCATGGTAGCCCCCGACGAGGTGACGTTCCAATATATAAAAGGTAGGGCGTATGCCCCCCAAGGCGCGGCGTGGGACGAGGCGCTGGCGTACTGGAAGAGCCTGCGGAGCGGCGACGATGCGGTGTTCGACAAAGAGGTGCGCTTCGATGCCGCCGCCATCGAGCCGATGATTACCTACGGCACCAACCCCGGCATGGGGCTACCGGTCACCGCGCGCATCCCCGACACTGGCGACGCCTCGTTCCATAAGTCGCTCGCCTACATGGGCTTCACCGCCGGACAACCCATGCAGGGGCAGCCCGTCGATTACGTCTTTCTGGGCGCCTGCACCAACGGTCGCATCGAAGACTTCCGCGCCTTTGCCTCCATCGTGAAGGGGCGGCGCAAAGCCGACGGCATCACCGCCTGGTTGGTGCCCGGCTCGTGGGAGGTGGAGCGTCAAATCCGCGAGGAGGGGCTTGACCGCGTGCTCGTCGAGGCAGGCTTTGCCATCCGCCAGCCCGGCTGCTCGGCGTGTCTGGCGATGAACGACGACAAGGTGCCCGCCGGCAAGTATGTCGTCTCCACCAGCAACCGCAACTTCGAGGGGCG
>JAISGR010000174.1 GCA_031262995.1 Prevotellaceae bacterium
ACCGTCGGCGTGAGGCGTTTGCTGGCGCAGCAGGGGGATGCGTACCTGTTCAATCAGCAAGTCATCGCCGTCGGAACAGGCTTGACACAGCCGGAAGAGGGCATGTATCCGTATGAACCGGTTCCACTCGTCGAGCAGCTGTTCGGCATCCCGGCGCAGCGAGGCGGCTTCGTCGGATTGGGGCGGTACGCGCCATGCCAGGTAGAAGAATCTCCAGTTGATATACGGTTTGAGTTCGAGCGGGGTATAAGTCAGTGTCATGGGTGGTGAAATCGCAGCTCCATTCCGCGGTAGTCATGGTCTATCTGTCCGCTGTCGTACACGATGTGTCCGTTGACGATGGTTTTCTCCACCTGCCATTCGAAGCGTTTTCCTTCGAGGGGACTCCAGCCGCATTTGCTCAACACGTTGTCGGCGGTTACTCTCCACGGAGTGCCCCGGCGCACCAATGTGATGTCGGCGTAGTAGCCCGGACGGATGTATCCCCGCCTGTCGATGTTGAAGAGGCGGGCAGGGGCGTGGCACATCTTTTCGACGAGGGTGGTGAGCGGGAAGCAGTGCTCGTCGGTGAGGCGGAGCATGCTCGGCAGTGCATACTGTATCATCGGCATGCCCGATGCCGCTTTCAGTGCGCCGCCTCTCTTCTCGTCCGGCAGGTGGGGGGCATGGTCGGTTGCGATGACATCGATAAGACCGTTGTTGACTGCCTTGCGCAGTGCGGCACGGTGACGGGGGTGCTTGATAGAGGGATTGCACTTGATGCGTGCCCCGAGCCTGTCGTAGTCGTGACTGCTGAAGATAAGGTGTGCCACGCAGACCTCGGCAGTGATTCGGCTACGCTCTTCGGGCGAGAGGCTGTCGAACAGGTGCAGCTCTTTCTCCGTGGAGAGGTGCAGCACGTGCAACCGTGCACGGGCGTCCAGCGCCATGCGTATAGCCAGCTTGGTCGAGTCGTAGCAGGCTTCTACCGAGCGGATGTAGGCATGTTTTTGGATGGGAATCTCCGCACCCTCGGGGTAGGCGCGTTGGATGCGTTCGGTGTTGCGCCGGATGATTGTCTGGTTCTCGCAATGTGCGGCGATGGGCAGGTTGGCGTTGCGGAAGATGTGCTCGAGCGCCGTCATCCGGTCTACCAGCATGTTGCCTGTGCTCGAACCCATGAAGAGCTTGATGCCGCACACCCGTTCCCGCTCTATCCGGTCGAACAGCGTATGGTTGTCGTTAGTGGCGCCGAAATAGCAGGAGTGGTTGACGAGGCAGCGTTCGTTCAGCAGATCGAGCTTTCTGTGGAGGGCATCCGGCGTCACTGTGGGCGGATTGGTGTTGGGCATGTCCATGATAGCCGTCACTCCTCCTGCCACTGCCGCATGGCTTTCGCTGTAGATGTCGGCTTTGTGGGTCAGTCCCGGCTCGCGGAAGTGCACGTGGTCGTCGATCACGCCCGGAAGCAGCAGGCAACCGGTGCCGTCAATGACATCGTCGTAGAACGGTGCGGAGGGGGAAGTGTCGGCAGTGAATACATCGGAGATGGTCTCGCCTGCTATTGAGACGGAACCTTTGAACTGTTTGCCTTCGTTGACGATGGTAACGTTCTTTATCAGTGTTCGTTTCATTGTTGGTTATGGGTGGATATTCTGTTGCGTGGCTGGCTTCCTCGGGCGGAACAGGCTGTCCCATTTGAGCCGAATCACGCCCAGCATGGCTTCGCCGAAGATGCTGCTGTCCATTTTCGAGGTTCCCAGTTCACGGTTGATGAAGATAACGGGTATTTCGACGATCCGGAAGCCCAGCAGGTAGGCGGTAAACTTCATCTCAATCTGAAAGGCATATCCCTTGAAGCGGATGGCATCGAGGTCGATGGTTTGCAGCACCTTGCGGCGGTAGCATTTGAAGCCGGCTGTGGTGTCGTGTACGGGCAGTCCGGTAATCAGGCGGACGTATTTGGAGGCGAAGTACGACATCAGCACCCGTCCCATCGGCCAGTTCACCACGTTGACGCCGCTGACGTAGCGCGAGCCGATGGCTACATCGGCGCCTTCGTCGGCACAGGCGCTGTACAGACGGGGCAGGTCGGCGGGGTTGTGACTGAAGTCGGCATCCATCTCGAAGATATATTGATAGGTGTGTGCCAATGCCCATTTGAAGCCGGCGATGTAGGCGGTGCCCAGTCCCAGTTTGCCTTGTCGCTCCAGCATGAACAGTTGTTCGGGGAATGATTGCTGCAAGTGTCGGACGATGTTGGCGGTACCATCGGGCGAGCCGTCTTCGATAATTAGAATGTGGAAAGGTTGTTCTAACGCGAAGACGGCACGGATGATGTTTTCTATGTTTTCCCGTTCGTTGTACGTGGGGATGATGACCAAACTGTCCGATGTTGCTTGCATATCAAATTGTTATGATTGGCAACAAAGGTAAGGCTTTTTAGACCGACGGCTTCACAGTTAATCAAATTTAAGGAAATCAGCCGGGTTTGCCCGTGCCTTGTGCCAGGTCTGTGCCGTCACGGTAATCACGACGATGAGCACCGTGACGACACCTGCCAGTCCGAAGAACCACCAGCTTATCGGGGTGCGGTAGGCAAAGTCGGTCAGCCAGTTGCGCATCAGCAGGTAACCCAGCGGACAGGCAATGACAAACGCGATGCCCACCCAGCGCAGGTACTCGCGGTAGAACAGCCGCACGATGTGTCGGGCGTGTGCTCCGTTGACCTTGCGGATGGCAATCTCCTTGGTGCGCTGCTCGGTGGAGAGCGATACCAGTCCGAAGACGCCCATCACGGCAATCAGGACGGCAAGCACGGTGAAGAAGAGCAACATGCCGCTCTGCCGGCTTTCGCGTTCGTAGTTCTTGTTGAGTGCGTCGGAGAAGAACTGGTACTTGAACTCCTTGACGAAGAGGTCGCCCGACATCTCCGTAAACTTCTCCCGAATGAACTTCAGCGTCTCCTGCTTGTGCTCGGGCGCCAACTTGATGTGCATGGTGCCCAACGATTCGGGGTTGTACACCAGATAGGCAGGCTTTATCTGCTCGTGCAGCGACTGGAAGTTGAAGTCTTTGACCACCCCCACGATGCGCATCCGCGACGGATAGCGTGCACGCAGCTCCATGCCCACCGGGTCTGCCACCTTCATGGCTTTCCATGCCGCCTCGTTGATGACGATCGGGTGTTCGACCGTTTGCCAGTACTGGTTGAAGTCGGTCTCCATCAGTTGTCCCCGCACCAGCGTCAAGCCGAAGGTCTTCACAAAGTCGGGGTCAGCCCATATCGTGACCATCTTGACCGAGTCTGTTCTGCCTTCGGAGGTTGTCCAGGTGGTCAGGCTGCCGTCCTTGTTGCTTGTCCCTTCGTTGTAGTTCTCGATGGGAGCGCCCATGGACACCGACAGCACGTCGGGGTTGCGCAGTATCTCGCGTTTGAAGTCTGCCACGTCGTACCACAGGCTGGTGTAGAGGGAGATGATGTTCGCCTTGTCCAATCCCAGGTCTTTGTGCTTCATGTAGTGCAGTTGCTTGAAGACGATGCCCGTCATGAGCATCAGCACGATGGCGAAGACAAACTGCACGCACACCAGCGCTTTGATCAGGGTGCCTTTGCGTCCCGTCTTCACACCACCCTTGAAGGCGATGAGCGGGTTGATGCCCGACAGGTAGAACGCCGGATAGCTGCCTGCCAGACAGCCCACCCCCACAATGCCGAAGAGGATGTAACAGAAGAAGCTCCACCCGAACTGCATGGCAATCTCCGTATCCATCAGGCGGTTGAAGAGCGGCAGCGTGAGTTCCACCACCGCCAGCGAGCATATCAGGGCGATGAATGCCTGCACCAAGCTCTCGGAGAGGAACTGCACAATCAGCCTCCGCCGTCCGGCATTGTTCACCTTGCGGGCGCCGATCTCCTTGTAGCGGAGCGATGCCCGTGCCGTGGAGAGGGTGGTGAAGTTGAACGCTCCCATGAAGATGATGACGATGCCCAGCGCCACGAACAGGTAGATGGTAGCCATGTTGCCGTGCCGCTTGATGCAGGGATCGGCAAAGGTGGTGTGCAGGTAGATGTCGTTCACGGGCTGGAAGCGCAACATACGGGTGTGGTTGCCCAGCAGCGAGAGGGCGCCGCTCATGGCGCGGCGGTCGGCGGCGCTCATCCTGCCTGTGTCGCCGGCACGCATCTTGACATACGCCGAGATGTTTTCGCGGAACTTGTTTGCCCCTTGGCTTCCCCAATGCGGATAGGCTGCCACGGGATAGAGCACGTCGAACGTGAGGTGGCTCTTGGCAGGTATCCGCACCACTGCCACCACGGTGCTGATCTTCTTCGTGCCGTAGCCGGAGCGAATCACCTGCTGCCCCACTGCCGGTGCATCGCCGAAGAGCTTGCGTGCCATCGGCTCCGACAGCACGATGTTATCGGGTGTCAGGGCAAACTGCTCCGTGCTGCCTTCGACCGTGGGGAAGGGGAAGAGGGAGAAGAACGCCGGGTCGGCATACCACTGCTCGCCGGTGATGCTCTTGCCCGCTTCGGTGTCGAACGAGTGGCTGCTTTCGTATTTGACGACCGTTGCCTCCTCCACCTGCGGGAAGTGCTCCTTGAGCGTCTGCGCCAGCGGGAAGAGGGTGGAGGCGGACTCGGTCAGCTCGCCGCCCGGGCTTTGTTGCACCTCCACGGCGCGGTAGATGCGTTGTACGTCGGGGAAGCAGTCGTCGAACGTCAGCTCGTTGACCACCCACAGGTAGATGAGGAATGCTGCCGCCATGCCCAGCACAAAGCCCAGCAGGTTGATGGCAGAGAAGAGTGCGCTCTTCCGCATCTGGCGGACAGCGGTAATGAGGTAATGCTTGATCATGATTGCTGGGATTTATCGTAAGCGGTAAAAGAGCGGGTTTGCTTGTCGTAGACGAGGTAGTGGAACGATACCGTGCCTGCCTTGCGGGCGTTGGGGGTGTCGTAGCCTTTGGCAATATCAAGGAAGAGGTAACGTTCGGTCTCCTGTATGTGATTGATGAACCAGCAGTTGTCCACATTGTCCATGGTGGCTACCACCTGCTGTCCGGTGACGCGGGGCAGCGTGCCGAAGTCGAGGCGGTAGGCGGCTTGCAGGGTCGACGCATCCTTGAGGCGGTAGAGGGTGTTGTCGTACGGCAGGCGGAGGGTGACTGTGCCGTCGGCAGTGTAATAGAAGTCGGGGTCTTCACCGCTGCGGTAGGTGGCGCCCTCACGGGGTTGATAGCCTGCCTCGTTGCCGGTGGGAACGAAGCGGCAGAGCGTGTCGCCTTGGGCGCCGAAGGTGTAGAACATGTCGGTGTGTTGAATGATTTTCAAGGCTCCGCCCCGGATGCCGTAGGTATCGGAGGAGAAGGAGTACTCCTTCCCCATCGGCACCTTGGCTGTGAGGCTGTCGGGTGTCCACGGGCGGTCGGCATTCAGCAGCCGGTGCCAGGGCAATATGGCAAGGTAGCGTTTCCGGTCGGCAGTGTAGGGGCAATAGAGGCGTCCGGACGAAGCATCGTAGTATGCCGAGGATATCATCCGGTCGGTGCTGAGGCGCATCGATACGCTGTTGTCGTGCTTGAATAGCTCCACCCGGTTGCCGTTCCGGAAGAGCATCTTCACCAATGTGTAGCGGCTGTCGAGCAGGTAGAGACCCTTCAGGTTCCACAGCAGGTAGCGCCCGTTGTCGGCAGGTGTGATGCGCGAGTAGTGATGGAGCGGATAGGTGTCGATGTGCGTCACGCTGTCGGGTTGTACCTTCGGCGGTTGCTGCGCCTGCTGCTGATCGGGGGTGAGCGCCCGCTTCTCCTTCAGCGCCGCGGCGATGTCTAACCTGATGCAGCCGTCGGTCAATACCTTTGCCCGGTACTTGATGCCCGGCGGCGGGGTGTAATCGTCGGGAAACTGTTGCAGCGCGTCGGCAGCTTCGCGGATGGAGTCCTGTACGCGTTTCTCTTCGCGCAGCGCCTGCGCGGCTTCGTCTTTGCTCAAGCCCGGGTTCTTGCTTCCGCAGGCGGCAAGGAGCAGACAGACACAGATGCCCCAGCCTCTCAGGGAGAGGACGACGGGCGGTGTAATGGATGTTGTTCTTCTCATAATATATATAATGTATGTTGTTTCCTGTTTCATTTCGTCACCGGAGGGGATGTGCCCTGTATGCTACCGGTTGCATCGAACCCACACTGCCGGCTGCGTAGAACAGTGACTACCGGTGGTTGCTCATCCCGACTACTGGTAGTCGCTCATCCCGACTACCGGTGGTCCCTCATCACGACTACCGGTAGTCACTCATCCCGACTACAGGTAGTCGCTCATCACGACTAC
>JAISGR010000094.1 GCA_031262995.1 Prevotellaceae bacterium
ATAGAACAGGTCAACGGACAAAAAACACTCTTCACCGTTAAACCCGCCGACGGAGCCTACAAGATAGCATTCGGCGAAGCGGAGTTTATGAACTACTTCAAGGAATTTCTCCGCCCCCAACTGGTAGCCATGCTCTTCTAAACCGACAACCACAATGAGCAACTATTACTATCTGGTTGCTGCCTTGCCCGACCTCACGCTGGACGACAGCAAGCTCAGTTATACACCTGCCGACTTTATGGAGGAGATTTATCCCGCACTCTCGCCGAAAGACCGACAGCTGATAGACCTCCATCGGAACAAGCCGGATGCCTCCATCTTCTCGGACGAAGAGCAGGAGGGCTTCGAAGGCGATAAGATGCTCCTCGAAGACCGCCTTTCCGCCCGCTACTATGCAGACGGGATGAAGTGCGCGAACCCCTTTGTGGCTTCGTGGTTCGAATTCAATCTCAACGTAAACAATATATTGGTAGCGCTCACCGCCCGCAAGTTCAAGCTGGAGGTGGCATCGCTCATTGTCGGCGACACCGAGGTGTGCCGGGCACTGCGCACATCGGGTGCACGCGACTTCGGACTGGGCAGCGAGGTAGATTACTTGGAGCAGCTCATCAAGATAAGCGAAACCGAAGAGCTGCTGGAACGCGAGAAACGCATCGACCAACTGCGCTGGACGTGGATGGAGGAGGCGACCTTCTTCAACTACTTCTCCGTCGAACGGCTGTTCGTCTTCCTGTTACAGCTGGAGATGATTGAACGCTGGCTCTCACTCGACAAGGAGAAAGGCAACCAAATGTTCCGCAGCCTCATCGACGGGCTGAAGAACGAAGTGCAGATTCCTGCGGAATTCAACAAATAAAATAATCGAAACATAGTATATGGCAACAAAAGGAACTGTTAGTGGCGTTATCGCCAATATGGTAACCCTCGTGGTCGACGGTCCGGTGGCACAGAACGAAATCTGTTACATCGTCACCGGCGGCGACCGCCTCATGGCAGAGGTGATTAAGGTGACAGGCGACCGCGTGTTCGTGCAGGTGTTCGAAAGCACGCGCGGACTGAAGATTGGCGCCCAAGCCGAGTTTACCGGTCACATGCTGGAGGTAACGCTGGGACCGGGCATGCTCTCGCGCAACTACGACGGTCTGCAAAACGACCTCGACAAGATGGAGGGTGTATTCTTGAAACGCGGACAATACACCTATCCGTTAGACAAAGAGAAGATGTGGCACTTTGTGCCGCTTGTCCAAGCGGGCGACAAGGTCGAAGCCTCCGCCTGGCTGGGACAGGTAGAAGAGAACTTCCAGCCGCTGAAGATCATGGCGCCTTTCACCCAGCAGGGCACAAGCACCGTGAAAAGCATCGCACCCGAAGGCGACTATCGCATCGAAGATACCATCGCCGTGCTGACCGACGAAGCCGGCAACGACGTGCAGGTGACGATGATACAGAAATGGCCTGTGAAGCGCGCCATGACCAACTATAAAGAGAAGCCGCGCCCCTTCAAACTGCTCGAAACGGGCGTGCGTGTCATCGATACCCTCAATCCGATTGTCGAAGGCGGAACGGGATTCATCCCCGGACCGTTCGGAACGGGAAAGACCGTGCTGCAACATGCCATCTCCAAGCAAGCCGAAGCCGACATCGTAATCATTGCCGCCTGCGGCGAACGCGCCAACGAGGTGGTGGAGATATTCACCGAGTTCCCCGAGCTGGTCGACCCGCACACGGGACGCAAACTGATGGAGCGCACCATCATCATTGCCAACACCTCCAACATGCCGGTGGCAGCACGCGAAGCATCCGTCTACACCGCCATGACCATCGGCGAGTACTACCGCAGCATGGGACTGAAGGTATTGCTGATGGCAGACTCCACCTCGCGTTGGGCACAGGCATTGCGCGAGATGTCCAACCGCATGGAGGAGCTGCCCGGACCGGATGCCTTCCCGATGGACTTATCCGCCATCATCTCCAACTTCTACGGTCGCGCCGGATACGTCCGGCTGAGCAACGGCGAGACAGGCTCCATCACCTTCATCGGAACGGTATCGCCCGCCGGCGGTAACCTCAAAGAGCCGGTCACGGAGAACACCAAGAAGGTAGCCCGCTGCTTCTACGCCCTCGAACAGGAGCGTGCCGACAAGAAGCGCTACCCTGCCGTCAACCCCATCGACTCCTACTCCAAGTACATCGAATATCCCGAGTTCGAAGCCTACATCGCCCAACACATCAACAGCGAGTGGATACCGAAGGTCAACGAACTCAAGACCCGCCTGCAACGCGGCAAGGAGATTGCCGAACAGATCAACATCCTGGGCGACGACGGCGTGCCGGTAGACTACCACATCACCTTCTGGAAGTCGGAGCTGATAGACTTCGTCATCCTCCAGCAAGATGCCTTCGACGAGATAGACGCCGTCACCTCGATGGAGCGGCAGGAGGAGATATTAAATATGGTCATAGACATCTGCCACACCGACTTCGAGTTCGACAACTTCAACGACGTGATGGACTACTTCAAGAAGATGATCAACATCTGCAAACAGATGAACTACTCCCAGTATCAATCGGCTGAATACGACGGGTTCCGCCGCCAGCTGAACCAATTAGTAACCGATAAAACGAAGGCATAATGGCAACAAAAGCATTTCAAAAGATATACACCCGGATTACGCAGATAACCAAAGCCACCTGCTCGCTTCGGGCAACGGGCGTAGGATATGATGAGCTGGCAACCGTCGACGGCAAGCTGGCACAGGTGGTCAAGATGCAGGGCGACGAAGTGACACTGCAAGTATTCGAGGGCACCGAAGGCATTCCCACCAATGCCGAGGTCGTCTTTCTGGGCAAGTCGCCCACGCTGCGTGTGAGCGAACAGCTTGCCGGACGCTTCTTCAACGCCTTTGGCGAACCCATCGACGGCGGAGCTGCCATCGAGGGCGAAGAGGTGGAGATCGGCGGTCCGTCGGTCAACCCCGTGCGCCGCAAGCAACCGTCGGAACTCATCGCAACGGGTATCGCAGGCATCGACCTGAATAACACGCTGGTATCGGGTCAGAAGATTCCCTTCTTTGCCGACCCCGACCAGCCGTTCAACCAAGTGATGGCAAACGTTGCCATGCGCGCCCAGACCGACAAGATTATCCTCGGTGGTATGGGTATGACCAACGACGACTACCTCTACTTCAAGAACGTCTTCTCCAATGCCGGCGCACTCGACCGCATCGTGAGCTTCATGAACACCACCGAAGACCCTCCGGTAGAACGGTTGCTTATCCCCGACATGGCGCTCACTGCCGCCGAACACTTCGCCGTGCAGAACAACGAGAAGGTACTGGTGCTGCTCACCGACATGACCTCCTACTCCGACGCCCTCGCCATCGTGTCCAACCGCATGGATCAGATTCCGTCGAAAGACTCCATGCCCGGCTCGCTCTACTCCGACCTTGCCAAAATCTACGAGAAGGCGGTGCAGTTCCCCTCGGGCGGCTCCATCACCATCATCGCCGTGACCACCCTCTCGGGCGGCGACATCACCCATGCCGTGCCCGACAACACCGGATACATCACCGAAGGACAGCTCTTCCTGCGCCGCGACAGCGACATCGGTAAGGTCATCGTCGACCCCTTCCGCTCCCTGTCGCGATTGAAGCAGCTCGTCATCGGCAAGAAGACCCGCCGCGACCATCCGCAAGTGATGAACGCCGCCGTGCGCCTCTACGCCGATGCTGCCAACGCCAAGACCAAGCTGGAGAACGGTTTCGACCTGACCAACTACGACGAGCGTACCCTCGCCTTTGCCAAGGACTACTCCGACCGCCTGCTCGCCATCGACGTCAACCTCAACGTCAACGAGATGCTCGACGTGGCATGGAGCCTCTTTGCCAAGTATTTCAAGCCCGAAGAGGTGAATATCAAGCAAGACCTCGTTGACGAATACTGGGATCAATTAAAAATTTAAAATTAAAAATTAAAAGAGAATGTGAGTAATGAAAGAGAGCAGTAACTTAGTAGAAGAAAAATCGGTTGTATTTGGAATTAGGATAGTCAAGGCTTGTCGATACTTGCAGAATCATCATCGAGAACATGTCCTATCCAAACAACTACTTCGCTCAGGTACTGCCATAGGAGCACTAATAAAGGAAGGTGAATTTGCCGAAAGCAAAGCTGATTTTATTCATAAATTAAGCATTGCATTAAAGGAGGCGAACGAAACCAAGTATTGGTTGCTTCTGCTATACGAAAGTAAATATTTTAGTGACAGATCATACGCATCAATAAATGATGATTGTTTAGAAATTATACGTCTACTCGTCTCTATCATCAAGCGAATGAAAGATTCAAATGGGAATAATACCAAATAGTAACGTTTTTAATTTTTAATTTCTAATTTTTAATTTGCATGATTAAGTTTCAATATAACAAGACATCGCTCCAGCAGATAGAGAAGCAACTGAAAGTGCGCGTGCGTACCCTCCCCATCATCAAGAACAAGGAGAGTGCGTTGCGCATGGAGGTCAAGCGCTGCAAGAGCGAAGCCGCCAAGTTGGAAGAGCAATTAGAGCGTAGCATCCAAGCCTACGAAGCCATGTTTGCCCTTTGGAACGAGTTCGACTCCTCTCTGGAGACGTTGCGCGACGTCCATCTGGGCGTGAAGAAGATTGCCGGAGTGCGCATTCCGATGCTGGAGCATGTGGACTTCGTGCTGCATCCGTTCAGCCTCTTCAACGCCCCCAAGTGGTACGCCGACGGCGTGCACCTGCTCAAGTCGCTGGCACACATCGCCATCGAGCGCGAGTTCGTGGTGGCGAAGCTGGGCTTGCTGGAGCATGCCCGCAAGAAGACCACACAGAAGGTCAACCTCTTCGAGAAGGTGCAGATACCGGGCTATCAGGATGCCGTACGCAAGATCAAGCGATTCATGGAAGACGAAGAGAACCTCTCCAAGTCGTCGCAAAAGATAATGAAAGCTCACCAAGAGCACAGAAAGGAGGCAGAAGCATGATTACCAAAATGAAAAAGCTGACATTCCTTGTCTATCACAAGGAGTACGAGCAGTTTCTCGAGCAGATTCGAGCGTTGGGCGTGGTGCACATTGTGGAGAAGCAGCAAGGTACGGCAGACAATGCGGAGCTTCAGGAGAGCGTACGCCTCACCACCCGCCTGCAAACAGCCCTGAATCAGCTGCAAGCCATCGGCAAAGCCCCGCAGGAGGCACCTGCCTCTGCCGCTTCAGGCAAAGAGGTGTTACAGGAGGTGGAGACCCTGCAAGCTGAGAAAGGCAAGTTGCAGCAACAGTTGCAGAACCTTCAGAAGGAGGCAATCGTGCTGGAGCCGTGGGGCAACTTCGAGCCTGACAGCCTGAGTCGCTTGCACGATGCCGGTATCACCGTCGGTTTCTATACCTGCCCCGAGAGTACGTACGACGCACAGTGGGAGGCGCTATACACGGCGACCGTCATTCACCGGGAGGCATCGCGCATCTACTTCGTCACCTTTACCAGGAACAGCATGGTGATGGAGCTGACTGCCGAACAGGTAAAGCTGCCCGCCGAGTCGTTGAGTCGCATCAAGGCACGCTGTGCCGAAATGGCAGCGGCATTGGCAGCCTGTGAAGCCCGCCTGAAAGCGCTTGCCGAAACAGGACAGGAGGCGTTGAAAGTAGCGCTGCAAGCCGTCAACCGCGACATGGAGTTTTCGAAGGTGCTGCTGAATACCGAATCGGTGGCAGCCGAAAAACTGATGTTGCTGCAAGGATGGGCGCCCGTCACCAAAGAAAGCGAGATTACCGCGTGGTTAGATACGCAACAGCTCTATTACGACATCAGCAACCCCACCCCCGACGACGAGGTACCCATTCTGCTGAACAACAAAGGCTTCCTTGCCTGGTTCGAGCCGATATGCAAGCTCTACATGCTGCCCAAGTACAACGAGTTGGACTTGACGCCCTACTTTGCGCCCTTCTTCATGATCTTCTTCGGCTTGTGTCTGGGCGATTCGGGCTACGGGCTGTTTCTGGTGCTGGCGGTAACCGGCTATCGCCTACTTGCCAAGAACATCAGCCAAACGATGAAGCCGATGCTCTCGCTGGTGCAACTGCTGGGTGCATCGACCTTCTTCTGCGGGTTCCTGACCGGCACGTTCTTCGGATTCAATATCTACGACATCCATATCCCCTTCATCCAGAGCCTGAAGGCACACGTGTTCCAAGACAACAACGCCATGTTCCAACTGTCGCTGATACTCGGTGTGATACAAATCCTCTTCGGCATGGTGCTCAAAGCGGTGAACCAATCCATACAGTTCGGTTTCCGGTATGCCTTGGGAACCATCGGTTGGATTGTGCTGCTCGCTTCGTGCGTCTTTGCCGCTGTACTGCCCGCCATACTTCCAATGGGAGGTACCGTGCACCTGTACATCCTGGGTGCTTCGGCAGTGCTGATATTCCTGTTCAACAGTCCGGGCAAGAACATCTTCCTGAACATCGGACTGGGGCTGTGGGATAGCTACAACATGGCAACCGGTTTGTTGGGCGACATCCTGTCGTACGTCCGGCTGTTTGCCCTCGGTCTGTCGGGAGGCATCCTCGCCAGCGTGTTCAATACGATGTCGGTCGGCATGAGTCCCGACCATGTCATTTTCGGTCCTTTCGTCATGGTGCTGATCTTTGTAATCGGTCATGCCATCAACCTCTTCATGAATGTGCTGGGCGCGATGGTACACCCCATGCGTCTGACGTTCGTAGAGTTCTTCAAGAACTCGGGTTATGAGGGTGGCGGACAGGAGTACGCTCCGTTTAAGAATTAAAATCATAGAATAATCAAAACAATAAAAACAGAAAAGTTATGGAAATGAATTTGTTGATTGCCTACTTAGGCATAGCAATTATGATTGGTTTATCGGGCATTGGTAGTGCATTCGGTGTTACAATAGCCGGTAATGCCGCGCTCGGTGCGATGAAAAAGAACGCAGCTTTCGGTAACTATTTGATACTGACTGCTCTTCCGGGTACGCAAGGTCTGTATGGCTTTGCCGGTTACTTCCTGTTGCAGAACATCTTCGGTTTGCTCACTCCGGCAATGACGGCGATTCAGGCTGCGGCTATCTTGGGAGCAGGCATTGCCATGGGATTGGTATGTCTCTTCTCCGCCATCCGTCAGGGACAGGTTTGCGCCAGCGGTATCGTTGCCATCGGACAAGGCTACAAGGTGTTCGGTAATACGTTGGTACTTGCCGTATTCCCCGAGCTTTATGCCATCATATCCCTGGCTGCCACCTATCTGATAGGTAGCGGATTGGCAGGCTAACACGAAATATGTGTTATTTTCTTTGTTCATATCGCCGGAAGCCCTTACCTTTGTCCCCATGAAACAATGATATAGCCGCATTGATTGGATTGGGAAACTCATCAAGCTATAATGAAATACCGAGACAAGTTTCGTTTCTTGATGGCGGGCCACGCCCCTCGGGGTAACGTAAGTCGGTGGATTACAAAGAGGACGAACACTCAAATCCTGTCATTCGGAGTTTCATCATCAATAATCGGTGCGGCTTTCTTTATAGAAAAGAGGGTGTGTCAGAACGGCACACCCTCTTCTTTTTGCGGCAAACCCTCCGACTTACCGGCTATGATGACACATCCCCTTTATTGTTTTCATTACCGGGAAGTTTCTATGTATAGAAACAATCATTATCTTTGCTTCCTCAAATCAAACGATATGAATAAAGCGAAAAGATTCGATGTGGTGTATTCACCACCTGCGGCAGACTTCCTCGAACGAATAGATGCCAAAGCGAGAGATAAAATAGTATATAACATAGACAGAGCCTCTTATGCTTTGGAACCCGAACTGTTCAAGAAGTTGACAGGTACTGATCTATGGGAGTTCAGGACATTATACAGCGGCAAGCAATACCGGTTATTGGCTTTCTGGGATAGAGTGGGAGACAGAGATACATTAGTCATTGCCACACACGGCTTTATCAAGAAAGCAGATAAGACACCGATGAAAGAAATTGAGCGTGCAAATGCAATTATGCAGGCATATTATAAAAGCAAAAATCAATAAATAGATATAGAGTTATGGAAAAAGAGAAATGGTACACCCAAGAGGAGATCGTAGATAAATATATTGGACCCGTCGGCACCCCCAAACGGGACAAATATGAAGAAGACCTCGATATGTTTCTTATCGGCAATGCCATTAAGCAGTTGCGTAAGAAACAGAACCTCACACAAGAGGATTTAGGGAAACTGGTAGGTGTGCAGAAAGCGCAGATTTCACGCATCGAAAACGGCAAGAATCTCACCTTTGCTACGGTGATTCGTCTCCTTAAAGCAATGGGCGTAGGCGCAAGACTTGAGATTGATAAATTGGGTAAGGTGGCTTTGTGCTAACTCACGTTTAAAATCCAAACTGAGGCAGGAGAAGACAAAGCCTCTTTGTTAGGGAAGACAAAGCCCCTTTGTTAGGGAAGACAAAGCCCCTTTGTTAGGGAAGACAAAGCCCCTTTGTTAGAGAAGACAAAGCCTCTTTGTTGGAGAAGGCACTGCAGCAGGAAACAGAGCGAAGCATGTGTTTATCCGATAATATTTGTCATTGTAAACAACATGGATTACATTTGCACACTCAAGTTGCAACTTCAATCTGCAGTCTTCAAATCTTTAGTAGTTATGAGTAACGTATATTACACCAACCTGCGCGCCAATGCCTCTTCCAACTTATTGGACAAATTAGAACGCCTCGTCAAACGAGCCGGCATCGAGCAGCTCCCCCTTGCCAACAGCTTTGTTGCCATCAAGATACACTTCGGCGAACCCGGTAACCTAGCTTACCTCCGTCCCAACTACGCCGCCCGCCTTGCCCGGCTGCTACGCAACAACGGCGCCAAACCGTTTCTGACGGACTGCAACACCCTCTACTCGGGAGGTCGCTCCAACGCCGTCGACCACCTGCAAAGCGCCATGGAGAACGGCTACAACCCCATCTCCGCACAATGTCAGGTCATCATTGCCGACGGACTGAAAGGCATTGATTATCGGGAGATACCCCTCGGCGGCGAATACTGCCCCGCCCCCAAGATAGGCGCTGCCATTGCCGATGCCGACATCATCATCAGCATGAACCACTTCAAGGGACACGAGCAAGTCGGCTTCGGCGGCGCCCTGAAGAACCTCGGAATGGGCTGCGCCAGCGTGCCCGGCAAGCTGGAGCTGCACTCCGCCTCGCAGCCCGTCGTCGACAAGGCGTGCTGCACCGGCTGCAACAGCTGCGTGAAGCACTGCGCACACGATGCCATCCGCCTCAACAGCGAGCGCAAAGCCGAGATTGACTACACCCGCTGTGTGGGATGCGGACAGTGCGTGGCGCTCTGCCAGTTCGACGGCGTCGTGATGGGCGAAGGCGACACCTGCGAACGCCTGAACTGCAAGATTGCCGAGTACGCACAGGCAGTGGTGAAAGGCAAGCCCAACTTCCACATCAACTTCATCATGAACGTGTCGCCCGATTGCGACTGCTGGGGGCACAACGATGCCGCCATCGTGCCCGACCTGGGCATACTCGCCTCCACCGACCCCGTAGCCTTGGACAAGGCATCCGCCGACATGGTGATACAAGCGCCGATGCTGCACACTGCCAACATGCTCTCGCAACAGCACGAGCACGACGACCTGTGCGGAGCAGACAAGTTTCACCTGATGCACCCCGACACCGAGTGGCTGCCGGGACTCCAACACGCCGAGAAGATCGGATTGGGCAGCATGACGTATCAACTGATAACAGTATAACGACATGGCAGCAAAGACGATGGACGAGATCAGGACACGCTTCGGGAGCATCCGCTTCGACGAGGCGTTCGATATGATTGTAGCAATAGCCAACGGCGGCATTGTCCCTGCGGGCATCCTCAACCAACGGTTACAGGTTGAGGTGCAGTTGCTGCACCTCAACCTGCGTGACGAGCACCAGCAGCCGCGCTACGATGCTCCCCGCCTGACGGTACCTGTCGGCTTCGCGTGCAAAGGGCGCCGCATCCTGCTGGTCGACGACCGCATCAAGACCGGTTCGACCATACAGACGGCACGCCGGCTGTTGCAGGATGCCGCACTGATACGCACCTTCGCCGTCAACGGCAACGCCGACTACGCACTCTATGACGAGCCATGCTTCCGCATGCCGTGGCTCATCTGACGCATCATCACCTCACCAACCTCTTTCATAATATGACATCTTTCCCCATAGGATTTGCCCTGAGCGGTGGATTTATCAAAGGATTTGCCCACTTGGGCGCCATGCAGGCGCTGCTGGAACTCGACATCCGTCCCGACATCATCTCCGGCGTCAGCGCCGGCGCATTGGTGGGCGCTTTCTACGCCGACGGCAACGAGCCTTACCGCGTGCTCGACTACTTTGCCGGACACAAGTTTCAAGATCTCACCAAGTTAGTCATCCCCAAAGTGGGGCTGTTCGTCCTCGACGAGTTCATCGACTTCCTCAAGACCAACCTCAAGGCACGCAGGCTCGAAGAGCTGCCGCTGCCACTCGTGGTCACTGCCACCGACCTCGACCACGGCAAAGCGGTGCAGTTCACCAGCGGCAACATCGCCGAACGGATTGCCGCCTCGTGCTGCATGCCCGTGCTCTTCTCGCCCGTCAAGATAGAAGGCGCACACTATGTGGACGGAGGTCTCTTCATGAACCTGCCCGTCAGCCCCATCCGCAAGCGGTGCGACAAGGTGGTTGCCATCAACGTCAGCCCGCTCAATGCCGACAAGTACAAGATGAACATTGTCAGCATCGCCCAGCGGTCGTACAACTTCATGTTCCGTGCCAACACCATCCCCGAACGGAAACGCGCCGACCTGCTCATCGAGCCTTATAACCTCGACGGCTACAGCAACCGCGAGCTGGAGAAAGCCGAAGAGATCTTCGAGCAGGGCTACAACACCGCCTACGACACACTGAAGCAGCTGCGAGTGAGCAAGGGAGACATCTGGAAAGCATTAAAAACGAATGACCAACGATGAAAACAATCATATACCAAGTGTTGCCGCGCCTCTTCGGCAACGACAACAACCACTGCACCTGCAACGGAAGCATCGCCGAGAACGGATGCGGCAAGCTGGCTGACTTCACCCTACTGGCGCTGGCAGAGATACGGAAACTGGGAGCGACGCACATCTGGTACACCGGCATCATCGAACATGCTACGCAGACCGACTACCGCCGCTACAACATCACTCCCGATCATCCTGCCATCGTCAAGGGCAAAGCAGGCTCGCCCTACGCCATCAAGGACTACTACGACATCGACCCCGACCTTGCCACCGACGTGCCCGAACGGATGCACGAGTTCGAAGAATTGGTCAAACGCACACACCGTGCCGGCATGAAGGTCATCATCGACTTTGTACCCAACCACGTGGCACGGCAGTACCACTCCGATGCACAGCCCGACGGCACCGCACAGCTGGGCGCCAACGACGACCCCTCCTACCCCTTCAGCCCCTACAATAACTTCTACTACATCCCCGGCAGTCGGCTGCACGCACAATTCGACATGCAGGCAGGCGCCGACCAGCCCTATCGGGAGTATCCTGCCAAGGCTACCGGCAACAACCGCTTCGATGCCTATCCCAACGTGACCGACTGGTACGAAACCGTGAAGCTGAACTACGGCGTGGATTATCAGAACGGCGGCACCTGCCACTTCACTCCCCTGCCCGACACGTGGACAAAGATGCTCGACATCCTGCTCTTCTGGGCATCGAAGCAGATCGACGCCTTCAGGTGCGACATGGCAGAGATGGTGCCGGTGGCTTTCTGGAGCTGGGTCATCCCGCAGGTAAAAGCCCGGTACCCCGACATCGAGTTCATTGCCGAGGTGTACAATCCGGCAGCGTATCACGACTACCTCACACGCGGAAAGTTCGACTACCTGTACGACAAGGTGGGACTGTACGACACCCTGCGCCGCATTACCTGCGGGAACGATTCTGCCACCGCCATCACCCGTACCTGGCAGAGCCTGGGTGGCACGGAACAACGGATGCTCAACTTCCTCGAGAATCACGACGAACAACGCATCGCCTCGCGTTTCTTTGCAGGCAATGCCCATCACGCCATCCCTGCCATGATTGTGGCAGCCATGATGAATACCAATCCGGTGATGATATATGCCGGTCAGGAGCTGGGCGAACCGGGCATGGAGTGCGAAGGCTTTAGCGGATGCGACGGACGCACCACCATCTTCGACTACTGGAGCGTGAACACCCTCCGGCACTGGCGCAACGGCGGCACCTTCGACGGAGAGCTGCTGAACGACAGTCAGAAGGCGTTGCAGGCAACCTATCGCCGCATCCTCACCCTCTGCCACACCGAACGTGCCGTCAGCGAAGGCCTCTTCTTCGACCTGATGTATGCCAACAGCGGCGGCTGGCGTTTCAACGAGCACCGGCAATACGCTTTCCTGCGCAAGGCGGACAACGAGCTGCTCCTCATCATTGCCAACTTCGATGCCGCTGCCGCCGACATTGCCGTCAACCTGCCCGCACACGCCTTCGACTACCTCAAGGTGCCTCCGCAAGAGTCGTGCACCGCCACCGACCTGCTCAGCGGACAAGCCGAGACCATCAGCCTGCTGCCCTACAAGGCAACAGAAACCGTTGTCCCAGCCTATAGCGGCAAGGTGCTCAAGGTGGTGTTGGAACAAGCCCTGCCCGCCCCCGAGCTTCAGGAGTGATTATCCTGCTGCTTTTATTTCCGAATGGTATCGAAGTATTTCACCAATAACTTCTTGGCAGCGATGAACGAGGTGTGCTTGCCTTCGAGCACCTTGCGTTCCTCCTCCTCGAGCATCGCCCCAACGACCGGATTCTGGTAGAAGCTGTTGCGCAGGCATTCGTTGATGCTCTCGTACATCCGGTACTTGCTCTGCTCACGGCGGCGGTGTTCGAAGTAGCCGTTTGCCTTTACGAAGTCGATATAACCGTACACCATGTCCCACACCTCCTTGATGCCCAATCCGTAGAAGCCGGAGTAGGTGAGCACTTGCGGTGTCCAGCCGCTCTCCGACGGGGGGAAGAAGTGCAGCGCGCTGCGGAACTGCGCCGCTGCCAGCCGTGCGCGCTCCAGGTTGTCTCCGTCGGCTTTGTTGATGATGATGCCGTCAGCCATCTCCATGATGCCGCGCTTGATGCCCTGTAGCTCGTCGCCCGTGCCTGCCAGCTGAATGAACAGGAAGAAATCCACCATGGAGTGCACTGCCGTTTCGCTCTGCCCCACGCCCACGGTCTCGACAAAGATCTTATCGAATCCAGCCGCTTCGCACAGGATGATCGTTTCGCGCGTCTTGCGTGCCACGCCGCCCAGCGAGCCTGCCGACGGACTGGGGCGGATGAAAGCGCCGGGATGTACAGCCAGCTTCTCCATGCGTGTCTTGTCGCCGAGTATGCTTCCCTTAGTGCGTTCGCTGCTGGGGTCGATGGCCAGCACAGCCAGTTTGCCGCCGTATTTCTCCAGCACATACAGTCCGAACACGTCGATAGAGGTGCTCTTGCCTGCGCCCGGCACGCCGCTGATGCCGATGCGGATGGAGTTGCGCGAATGGGGCAGACACTGCTCGATAACCTCCTGTGCGATGGCTTCGTGTTCGGGACGGGTGCTCTCCACCAGCGTCACGGCACGGCTCAGGATGGTGATGTCGCCTTTTACTATTCCCTCCACGTAGTCGTTGACGGAGAGTTCGCGCTTTTTGTGCCGCGCCAGATAGGGGTTGACAGAGGCAGGCTGTTCGATGCCGGCATTGACAACCAATCCTTTATAGGAATCGCTATTCTCGGGATGAACCATGGGTAAATGGGGTCTATCAATTGATATGAATGATTGCTTTGGGTTGCTTGGGGTCATTGGTGATCAGCATGACGCGCAAGTGCCGTTTCTTCTTCAGCTTGCCGGTGTCGACGGTGATGCGCAGGTCGGTAGACTCACCGGGGTTCAGCACGCTCTTCTTGAGGCGGATGCCGACGGCGGGGTGGAACACCTGCAACTTATCTATCCGCAGCGGCGAACGCCCGTTGTTGCTCAAGGTGATGTCGCTTTTCACCTTTGCCTTTTTCGACGGCGCATCGTTCAGGTTGATGTCCGTTGCCGACAGCGCGAGCGCCGGTGCGTTTGCCTCGTCGACGTACGAGAGGTCGGGCAGCAAGACCACCGACAGGGGCAGTTCGTTATCGTCGCTCACCACATCGCCCATGAAGCGCGAGAGGTAGACCGACGACTCCGTCCATCCCAGCCCTTTCAGCTTGTCGGTATGGAGGGTGAGGGTGATGACGCCGCGCTCGCCCTGTTGCAGCACGGCAGGTTCGGCTTTCAGGGTGAGGTACGACGGGAGGTGCATCAGCACCGGTTCATAAGGTTGCTCGGAGAGGTTGGCTACGCCGATGCGCAGCGTGGGTTCCTCGCCGCGGTAGCTGTCGGGAAACTCCAGCTCGTCCTTGTCCAAACGAATCTGTCCCATCATGTAAGGGTATGCCTGGCTGAAATCTCTCACTTCCGTCACCACCTCGCCCGTGAAACGGAGGTAGACGGGTTGTGCCTGCACATTGGTATAGACAGCGATGGATTTGTCGAAGTGTCCCAGCGCCCTGGCATCATACGCCACCGTGATGCTGCCTTGCTCGCCTGCCGCAATGGGGGTTTGCGTCCATTGCGCCACGCTGCATGCGCACGACGGGTCGACATTTGTCAGCAACAACGGCTGGGTGCCGGTATTGGTGATGGTGTACAGCGCGGTGACGGGATTCTTCCACTGTACCTGCCCGAAGTTGTAGGATTCATGGTTGGCGGTGAAGCGGGGCTGAGCCGCAGCGGTCATCACTGCGACTGAGAAGAGGGAAAGTGTTACAAAGATTCTTTTCATTCTGTTCTTATTAGCGAGCGCAAAAGTAACGGTTTTCAATGACAGTCAAATACCCATGACAGAGTTTTGTGCTGTTCGTCTTCCGAGGGGAAGACGAACCGTCTTTCGAGGGGAAGACGAACCGTCTTTCGAGGGGAAGACGATCCGTCTTTCGAGGGGAAGACGATCCGTCTTCCGAGGCGAAGACGATCCGTCTTCCGAGGCGGAGACGATCCGTCTTTCGAGGCGGAGACGCATTCATAGCCGGGCTTTACTCTACCGTCACCTGCTGCGACGCCGCATGTGCCGCATACTCGGGCGCATAAGCACACTGTATAGTCGACAGTCCGCCCTCGTAGGTGCCGCTGCGGGCAACGCGGTAGCTGTATTCCAACACATACACCCCTTTGGAGAGGCTGTCGAAGAA
>JAISGR010000110.1 GCA_031262995.1 Prevotellaceae bacterium
TGAATCCCGCTCTCCTCTATGCCGCACAGATAGTCGATGTTGATGATGACCGACTTGTTGACCTGCAAGAAACGGTCGGATGCCAGCAGTATCTGCGCGGCATCGGTATGCCTGCGCAGGTAGAGGCTCTGGGCAGGGGTGTCGGGGGTAGCCAGCTGCACCTGCCATTGACGGACATCGGGGTCGTAAATGAAGTAGCCGATGTTCGACACGCGATACACCTTGCTGCCCGTGAGGGTGTTGATGCGGAAGTGCTCCCTGTTGGACGGGTATTGAATGACGGCGGATTGCGACAGCTCTTTTTGCAGGCGGTTGGTGACCACAGCCAGCTCCTCGTCGGTAAACGGTTTGAGGATGAAGTCGAAGCCGTCGGCACGAAGCACCCGCAGCCAGTACTTCTCGTAGGCGGTGTAGAACACCACCCGCATCTGCCAGTCGACACGTTCGCGCACCATGTCGAGCAGGTCGAAGCCGGTTCCGTCGGGCAGCTCCACATCCAGAAACAGCACCGACGGGTGGTGCTTCATCACCAAATCGACTCCCTCGCTCACGGTGGCGCCGACAGCTGTCACCGGGTATGCCGGATGGGAAGCTGTCAGGGCGGAGCGAAGCACAGCGACTGCCTCGGGGTTGTCGTCGATAATCAGGCTGGTGTAATAGGCGGTCATAAGCTATATGTATATGTGGTGGGGATATGGATCACTACTTCTGTGTCTCCGGTTTGGTTCGCCCGAATGTCGAAAGAGATCTGCGCGGTTTTGTTGCGGCGGTTGAGCAGGTAGATGGTCTGGTTGATGACGCGCAGTCCGGTGCCGGTGCCGCGGCTGTCGGCATGCAGGTCGGGCTGGTAGCCGCGACCGTTGTCGTTGACGAGGATGCATATACCGTCGGTATCGGTCGTCACGCGGATGTGCAACGTTTTCTCCCCCTCCAAACCCGACAATCCGTGCTTGATGGCGTTCTCTACGGGTATCTGTATGATCATGGAGGGCACTTGGAACGTCTCCGTGTCGATGGCGGGGTCTACGTCCAGCGAGCAGGTGAACGTGTCGCCGAACGATACCGTGCTCAAGCGGATATACTCGTCGACGAAGCGCAGCTCCTCGCTCAGAGAGACCACCAGACAGTCGGTTGCCTTCAGGCTGTGGCGGAGGTAATGCACCAATTTGAGCAGGCGGCTTTTCACCTCTTCGTGCCCGGCAAACTGCTGCAACTCATGCCCCAGCACGTTGAAGATGAAGTGGGGCGAGACGTTGCTCCGCAGGTTCTCCATGCGGGAGCGAACCAGCTGCTCGTGGTAACGCCGGCTGAGCAGCTCGCGCTTCTTGCGTCCCAGCCAGCTGTAGAAGAGCAGCCCTGTCGCCAGCAGCAGGCTGCATGCCGTCCAGAACAGGATGTGCAGGCGGTTGTTCTCGAGGTCGGCTTGCTGCTCGCGTATGCGGATGTCGCGGTGGAGCACCGTGGTGTCTTGCCGGTAGCGCATCTCTATCTCGGCAATCTGCTCCATGACGCGGTCGTTGCGCACCGAGTCGTTGACGGCGGCGCTCTGCTGTTGCATCCGGTAAGCCTCGCGGTAGTTGCCCGTTTGCCGGTAGTATTGCTCCAGATAGCGGTTGCGCACATCGCCGTAGATCATGCTCATCAGCGTGTCGCGGGCGGTCTGTTCGATGAGTTCGCGGGCTTGGGAGACGTGGTCTGTCTGGAGCGCCAGCGCCATCTGCAGGATGCGGAGGTAGTAAGTGACGGTGCGATTGCCGCTACTGTTGAAGTAGCGATAGCCTTCGTCGATATAGATGCGGGCGGAATCGAGCTTCCCTTCCAGCAGGAACAGCTCACCCAGGTTGCCTTTGACCAGCCCTTGCTGATACTTCAGGTGTGCGTAGGGCGCCACCGTTTCGTAGGCGCGGCGCATGTATTGCAGGGCGGTGGAATAATCTTTGCGGTAGTAGTAGGAGTTGCCGCGGTTGTTGAAGTAGATAAAGCGGTCGTGCACGCTCATGAGCGGCAGCAGGCTGTCTGCCATGGCGAAGTAGCGGTCACTCAGGGCATAGTTGCGGAGCGACATGTAGGTCTGCCCCAGTCCGTTGTAGATGGGTATCTTCTGGCGATCGGGCATCTTGAGCGAATCGCTCAGGAAGAGGGCGCGCCGGTAGTAGTGGGAAGTGAGGTCGAGGCGGTTGCAATAGCTCCACGCATCTGCCAGGTTGACGCAGAGGTCGGGCAGGAAGGAGGTGCGGTTGATGAGCAGGCAGTATTGGTAGGTGCGTTCGTAGAGCACGATGGCAGAATCGGCGCTTCCCCCATCCATCTGCATATTGCCTTCTGTGTTGCAGATGTCGGCAAGCAGGCTGTTGCGGACATAAGGGGAGTAGTGGGTGGAGGTGGCGAGATAGTGCTTCACCTTCTGGAAGTAGTACTCCACCGAATCGTAGTCTGCCGACGGGAAGAACGACTTTCCGTAGAGTGTGAGCAGGCGGCAGTAGTCTGCGCTGTCGGAGGTCACTGCCATCTTCTCGCGCAACATCCGGCGGGAGTGGTCGACATTGGAGTATGCCGAGTCGAGCATGTAGTCTTCCAGCGCATCGATCTCCGGGTCGGAAGAGAGTTTTACGTCGGCGGCTCTGTTGCCGCATCCGTACACAAGTCCTATCAAAAGGGCAACAGCCGGAATGACAAGATTCAGTTTGTTTGTTTTGTGGGTTTTCAGGTACATATAAGTAATTGTTTCGATTGACCGAACTGGAATGAAGTTCATTAATGAGGGTGTGTCTCAAGCAGGCACACCCTCTTCCGTTTCTTGTTCCGAGGCTGACAGAAGTTTTGTTCCGAGGCTGACAGAAGTTTTGTTCCGAGGCTAACAGAAGTTCTGTTCCGAGGCTAATGAGATTCATTTACGGCTATCAATGAAGGTCATTTACGGCTATTAATGAGAGTCATTTGCGACTATCAATGACTTTTATTTGCGACTATCAATGAACGTGCCGTTCGGCGGCTGACGGGACTGCTTATGTCTCGGGTGCAACGGCATCCGTGCTTTCGGGTGTCTTCAGCTGCATTGCTCCCCAGGCGGTAAACGTGGGCGAAGCCATGCACTGCGGCTCTTGCGGCTTGCCGATCACGCTTGTGGCGCGCTTCACGGCGGCACTGGTCTTCTCGAACAGCTCTTGCATGCTGATGTCGCCCTTGGCATCTTGCAGCGTCTTCAGCAGGAAGTAGGTGTAATATCCCTGCTTCTTTTCGTTGTAGACGCTCGATGTCTGGTCGCCGCTGCTCGACGAGAAGCTCAGTGTGTTGCCCTGCGGCAATCCCGCTTTGGGAACCACGCGTACACCCTTTTGCGAAAGGATGGGCGCCTCGCTCTTGTATCCGCCGCTGAAGCAGGCATCGAGGAACACGTAAGCGCCCTTGATGGGATAGGTTGCCAGCTCCTTGTAGAGTTCTGCCAGCGAGATGCCCAAGCGGATGTTCTTACCGGTGATGTCTACCGGCAGCAGGTAAGGCTCCTTGGTGGCTTCGTCGTTGTTGCCGTGACCGGAGTAGTAGAAGAAGAGTTCGGCTTCGGAGTCGGTGCTTGCCATGTTGACCAACCAGTCGAGCATCTCGTGCATCATACCGGTCGTGGCGTTGGGCACCAGCTTGATCTGATTGGCAGGGATGCCGAAGGTGCGCACGCAATATTCGCGGAACACCATGGCGTCGTTGACGGCATACGGCACGTTGATCTCGGCGTTGGCGCCCGTCATGCTGTAGTCTTCGTTGCCGATAATCAGTGCATAGCGATGCGGATTGGCTGCGCCGACCGGCACATCATCCAGCAGTTCGCTCTTGAAGGTAAGCTGATAGTCGGTGGGCTGTCCCCGGCGTATCGGCGCATTTCCGTTGACCCGGATGGAGCTGGCGGCGGTGAGGTACTCGCCCACCTTTACTTTATAGGCTTCGTTCAGGAATGAGGATTGCGAATCTTCGGTGACGTCGACCAGCACGGCAATGGAGTCGCCGTCGAAGCGTTTGTTGACCAGGAAGTTATAGTCGAGTGTCACCACGCTGTCGGGGGCGATGCTGTCTATGCGTATCTCCGGGTTCTCGGTGTTGAAGACATTGCTGGGCAGGCGGAAAGCCAGCTTCACGTTGCGCGCCGTCTTTGTGCCGTAGTTTTGCAGTGCCAGCGTCAGCTTGCCGTTGTCGCCCAGCGTGATGGACGAACCGTTCTGTGCAAAGAACTGGTGGTCGGCAATGCGCAGGCGCGGCATGGAGTATTCTTGCGTGTTGACAACCAGCTCGGAGGGGTCGGCGTCGAATCCGTTTGCTTCGAAGGCGTAGATGTTGATTTGGGCAAGCGCAGTGGGCAACTCTTTCTTTACTAAGTAGCGGAAGGTGTATTGCTTGCCGGTTCCGGCAGGGATGTTGCCGCCGTCGAGTTCGCGCGGACCGTCGAAATATTCGTCGTACCCCTGCTGCTCGGAGAGGCGCAGGCGCAGGTTGTAGGCATCGCCTTGTCCTTTGTTCTCCACGGTAAACTGAATGGCAAAGCTCTCGCCGGCATCAATCAGTTTGTTGCTGTTGGCATCGATAAAGCTGTCTATGCGAATCACCAACAGCGCCGGTTCGACGGGCACGGGTGTCGACGACTGCTCTCCGGTTACCTTTTCGGTCTTCTTCAGCGCCTCGTTGTAAGCCACCAGCTGTGCGGGGAAGGAGACATACGACCCTCCGTCGCTGATAATCTTCATCAGCACTTCGTATTCCGGCTTCATGTCCATGTACTGATACACGCCGGCAAGTCCCTGCATGTACTTCTTGTCGTTGGGCTGCTGCTCGAGAATCTTCATGAAGAGGTCTTTGGCGTCAATCAGGTAGCTCGATGCCTTCTGCCGCACAATGGCGTACTCGTTGTCGTTGGCAATGGTGGCACCGTTGTTCACAATCTCGGTAGCCACGTTGAAGTTGGCGCGTGCCACTCCCGTCAGCAGTTCGAAGTTGTCGGGTTTGAGGGCATAAAGACGCTTGTAGATGTCGAGCGCTTCGAGGTTCTTGCCTTGCCGTTCCAGGATGCGTGCCTTGATGGGGAGCACGTTCATGTCGTTGGGGTCGATGGCAAGGATGCGGTCGATGGCGGCAAGCAGCTTGGGCATGTTGTTGGTGGCGATGTGCACATTGACGAGGTTGTAGAGGAAGTCTACGGAGATGGGGTACTTGGCAATGGCTTGTTCGAGCACCTTCTCCTGCTCTTCGTAGTTCTTCAGCTTGCCGTAGAGCATGCCCAGATAGACGTAGCTATCTTTCTCCTGCGCTTCGGTGCCGGTATCGAGATACTCCTTGAAGTACCTGACGGCTTGCGCATCTTTTTGCAGGTTATAAGCAGCCACGGCGGCGTAGTACACCACCGACGCATAGCGATTGTCTTTGGGCAGCAGTTCGCTTCGGAAGATTTTCAGCAGCGGCATGTCGATGTAGGCAGCGGCAAAGTCGAGCGCTTTCGAAGGTTGTTTCTGCTCGGAATAGTAGACAGCCCCGTTCAGCAGGTACGGGTAGATGGCGCGCAGGCGATTCTTTGCACCGCTGATGAGCTGGCTGTTGTCGGGTGCATCGACCACCTTGATAAAGTTGTCGTAGCTATCTTTCAGATAGTCGTACATGGCGGTGATGTTGGAACCTTTGTCGCGCTCGCTTTCGAACAGCACGAACTGCTGGTTGGCGCGTTTGTAGGCGGTAGCGGCATCTTGTGCCGCTACCATGCCGATAGACAATATAAATAAGGTGTAAACTAAAAATCTCTTCATGATGATTGTTTGGGTTTATTGGGCGGGGAAAGCATCCATGATGACAAATTCCACGTTGATCCGGCGATATTCACCACCTCGTTCGGTAG
>JAISGR010000056.1 GCA_031262995.1 Prevotellaceae bacterium
CGATCAGCACTGAGTCCACCTCGTCCACAATGGCAGAGTTGTGTTGCCGTTGTACCAAGTCTTTGGGGCTGATTGCCATGTTGTCGCGCAGGTAATCGAAGCCGAACTCGTTGTTCGTACCGAAGGTAATGTCAGCCAGATAGGCTTGTCGACGGGCGTCGGAGTTGGGTTGATACTTGTCGATGCAGTCCACGCTCAGTCCGTGGAACATATAAATAGGTCCCATCCACTCCGAGTCGCGCTTGGAGAGGTAGTCGTTCACGGTCACCACATGCACGCCGTTGCCGGTGAGTGCATTGAGGAATACGGGCAGTGTAGCCACAAGCGTTTTGCCTTCACCCGTTGCCATCTCGGAGATTTTCCCCTTGTGCAGCACCACGCCGCCAAAGAGCTGTACGTCGTAGTGCACCATGTTCCAGGTGATTTCGGTACCGCCTGCCATCCAGTGGTTTTGGTAGATGGCTTTGTCGCCCTCGATGCGTACGAAGTCTTTCTTAGCAGCCAGCGTACGGTCGAAGTCGGTGGCAGTCACCACAATCTCCTCGTGCTCGGTGAATCGCCTGGCAGTCTCTTTCACGATGGAGAAGGCTTCGGGCAGCACCTCGTTGAGGGCTTTCTCGTACACCTCCAGTATCTCTTTCTCTATCTTGTCTATTTGTGTAAAGACGGCTTCGCGCTTTTCCAGTTCTATCTCTTCGATGCCGGCTTTGAGTTCGGCAATTTTGTCCTGCTGCGGGGCGGCAGCCTGCTGTATATAGGTTTTCAGCTCACCTGTTTTGGCACGCAAGGCATCGTTGTCGAGTGCGGCAATCGCCGGATAGGCAGCCTTTATCTTGTCTACCCACGGCTTGATTTCTTTCATGTCGCGTGTGGCTTTGTTACCAAATATGGAGCTTACAAATTCATTAAATCCCATTGAAGTTCAAATTAAATTAAAAGAATATGGTTGAAAAATAATTATACGGAAGAACGGTTTCCGTTCACTCATCTGTCGAGACCGGCAGTTCTTCGCACGCATTGGGGGCACGTATGTGCATGGCACCTGCCAGTGTGGGAGCGATGCGAAGGATGCTGACGGGAGTTCGCAGGGTCTGTGCCCGGGTCTTTCCGCCCATCAGGATGAGTGGGGCAGGTATGGCAGCGTGTCTCACCACCCGATTGGCGGCGGATTGCTCTTCGACCACAGTCCAGCCGGGCAGTACGTCGATCAGCACATCGCCCGAACGTTGCCGGTGATAGGCATTGCGTACCCGTGCGATGCGGGGCGACCACAAGCCTTGCAACAGGCGGTGTGCCGACCATGCTTCGTTGACACCGCTGAACTGCATCAGGAAGTCGGCGGCGCGGTCTTGTATCTCACCCAGATTGAGCTGTTTCTTCTCTATCAGCTCGCGGTCGAGGTAGATTTGGCTGTCGTAATAGGCTTCGACATACTGTCCTTCGCCGTAGGTTGCCATGAGATACATGTTGAGCAGAGCGGCACAACGATTCAGGTAAAACTCTCCGCCGGGAATGCGATACAATCCCAGGTCGGGCGCTTCGGCATCTACATAGCCCGTCGAGGTGATGCAGAGCAGCAGGTTGTGCAAGCCTATCTTGCTATCGAGCAGGTCGAGCAGGGTTGCCAGGCTGCGGTCGAGGCGTGCATACGTATCTTGCAGCTCCATGGCGCACTCTTGCGTGCTGTAATGGTTGTAGTTGCCGGCATAATAGGTCAACGACAGCAGGTCGGGCGTATCGTCTTTGCCGATGGTGCTTTTGTCGAGCAGTTCTTCGAGCAGCAGATTCACCTCATCGTTGATGTAGGGACTGGCAATGAGCCGGCGGAACCTGTTGGTACGTTCGCTGTCGAACTTATATTTGAAGGGCACGTCGCGCCATTCGGGCAGGAAGGCATAGCTCTTCACGGGGAAGAGCGGTTCCCACACCATGTCGCGGATGCGGAAGTCGGGTGAGCGTCGGTCGTTGTACTGGCTCATCCACCACGGGAACTCACTGTAATAGGTGGTGCTGCACCACTTTCCGGTGTTCTCGTTGAGCCAGAACGCTCCATTGCCGCTGTGTCCGGCAGAGAGCACGGCGGCATCGCGTGTCGGTGCGACGGCATATACCAATCCGCGGTTACGGGTGGCAATCTTCAGTTCGTCGGCGATGGTGGAGGTGAGCAGTTGGGTAGGGGCAGAGTTCTCGTCGGTGTAGTTGCCCATAAAGGCAGGGTCGTCGACACAGTTCACCGGACGCAACGTAGCGGCATCCATGCGATAATGCCCGATGATGCCGTTCACCGAAGGGGTAGTGCCGCTGTATATGGCTGCAATGGCTGATGCGCGGTCTACACCGGTAAAGGGGAAGTCGACCTGCCTGCACACCATGCCTTCGCGCAGCAGGCGCTTAAACCCCTTCTCGCCGTAGAGCGACGAAAAAGCTTCCAGGTAGTCACTGCGCAGTTGGTCTATCGTCAGGGTGACCACCAGACGGGGAGGCGTTGCCGGCGATTGTGCCTGTAAACCGCTAAAGGTCAGCGCCAGTATGGATGTTATCAATCCTCTTTTCATTCGTATATGCAGATCGGATGGGGACTATCGCCCGTTCCTTCTATAACTCAAAATAATGTTGCTCACTGCACGCACCGGCAAACAAGCCGCCAAAGGTAATACAGCCACATTTATTTTTTGCGGTATCCCGGCAGAAAGTGCAATAAATAGTGTTAATATGACGCCGACCAGTACGAAATACCAGCTCAGCTTCTTTTTGCTTACTTTATTATATAGGTGCGGCAACAACAAGAGATGCAGCGGATGAAACACCAGCAGCAGGTAATTGGGACTTACCGTAGGCTGATGCGAGAAGAACACCAGAAAGGCTATCACGCAACCGACCCCTCCGAAAACAAAGAAAAGGAACAGGTCGATTCCCCACAAAGAGCGTCGCGTAAGGATGCCATACACGGTCATCACCACAACCAGCAACAACACCAGCAGGAAGGTGCGCATCGGGGTGAAGCAGTCTGTCCACGTTCCCGGTAGCGGCGCTACGCTGAGCAACGTCTCCTCCTCGGACACAAGCGGGCGGCTCATACCTATCAGGTCGATACTTTCGGTGGTGTCGATGCCTGCCGTCGACAGGTCGGGATTATCGACGATGTGTGCCTGGGCAAAAAAATCTCTCACATAAAACGGTACAAACATCATGGTGCGCCGGCTGATGGGTTGGTCTGCCGGCAAGCCTAAGCAGAGATCAATGCCCAGACGCGACCACAAGTGCTGCTCCGTGTAGCGATATACCAGGCTGCGGAAGGTGATGTCGGTATCGGTGGTCGACATGTCGTCGGCATAAAGCACACTGCCGTCGACGGCGGCTTCGATGCGGTCGCGCGGACGGGTGGCACAATTGTTATAGAAGATGTTGTAGCGATACAGCTGGTTCTCGGGACGATAGTTCTCCAACAGGGCATCCACCAATTGCTCTTTCTCGTCTTGCCGAAGATTGAGCACCTGCTGCCACACGTCGCGATGCTCCTCGGCGTACTCTTTGATGAAACGGTCGTATTCGATGGCGCCCATCCGGTAATCGGTCTCGCCCAGTGCGAATCGGAGCGCAAAGTAGGGCACATCGTAATTGAAGATACCATAGTTGAAGACCACATCAATCCCTCGTGTATTATTTTCGTAGCGGATGGCGGTATGGCCAAAAAGCGAATAGATCTCCTCACCCGCCGCACACGTCAACAGACTCAAGCGAATGGAATCGTGAGACACAACAATCGGTTGTGCTGCTTCCAGACGGACTGTCAGCAAACACAACGAGAGAATAAAAAGTAACAACCTCTGTTTCATCGCCGCAAAGATACGAAAATGTATTATTTTTGCCGCCATTATGAAAGGATTATATACCATATTATTGCTCGTAGTGTCCAATTTGTTTATGACTTTCGCTTGGTACGGGCATTTGAAGTTACAAGAGATGAAAGTCATATCCAACTGGCCACTCTATGCCGTGATACTCTTCTCGTGGGCGATTGCGCTGGCAGAGTATTCATTCCAGGTGCCTGCCAACCGGTTGGGGTTTGCCGGCAACGGCGGTCCGTTCTCGCTCATGCAGCTCAAGGTGATTCAGGAAGTGATCACGTTGGTGGTCTTTACCGGCTTCTCCACGCTGCTGTTCAAAGGCGAATCGTTGCAATGGAACCATCTGGCAGCATTCGTCTGTCTGGTCTTGGCAGTTTACTTTGTTTTCTATAAATAACTACCGGCACTCATCCCGATACACCTCTATCTGTCATACCTGTCAAGGGGGGGGGGTGGACGAAGGGACGAGAAGGACGAAGGGTTTTATAAACTTATATATTTTCGCGCATGTAACGAACATACCATTTATCTTATATGTACGTTACGTTATGATACATTATAAAGTTTATAAAACCCTTCGTCCTTCTCGTCCCTTCGTCCACCCCCCCTATCGAGGTACTCCTGCATTTTTTACACAAAAACAGTATTATATCATAACATATTGCCTCTATAAACAGTATTACTTCATTACATGATGGCGTGTCCAAAGTCCTCTTATCGGGATAGGTGTTTTTCCCATTGAAACAGAAGCGCCGCCCCATTGAAACAACTCCTTATTTCCAATGAGGCGGAAACGCCGTCTTTTTATCCTTATTGCGGCATTCTTCATTCCAGTGCCTGTGCCAAGTCTGCCAGCAGGTCGTCGATGTGTTCGGTGCCGACCGAAAGGCGGACGGTGGCAGGTGTGATGCCCTGTTCTGCCAACTCCTGTTCGGTGAGTTGCGAGTGAGTGGTGGTGGCAGGGTGTATCACGAGCGACTTCACATCGGCAACATTGGCAAGCAGGGAGAATATCTGCAACTTGTCAATCAATCGTTGGGCTTCGACGATGCCTCCCTGCACCTCGAAGGTGAAAATGGAGCCTGCATCCTGCGGAAAGTAGCGCAAATAGAGGGCATGGTCGGGGTGTTCGGGCAATGCCGGATGGTGTACAGCCGTCACCTTGGGATGTGCCTTGAGGAAACGAACCACCTTCAGCGCATTGGCTACGTGACGTTCGACGCGCAATGACAGTGTTTCCAATCCCTGCAAGAGCAGGAAAGCATTGAAGGGACTGATGGCTGCGCCTGTGTCGCGCAACAGCACGGCACGAATGCGCGTGACATAAGCGGCAGCGCCGGCAGCATCGATAAAACGCACACCGTGGTAGCATGCCTCAGGCTCGGTGAGCTGTGGGAACTTGCCCGAAGCGACCCAGTCGAACTTGCCCCCGTCGACAATCACTCCGCCGAGCGAGGTGCCGTGTCCGCCGATGAACTTGGTGGCAGAGTGCACCACAATGTCGGCGCCGTGCTCCAGCGGACGCAACAAATAAGGGGTGGCAAACGTGTTGTCGACAATCAACGGAATGCCGTGGCGATGGGCAATGGCAGCCACCGCTTCGATGTCGATGATGTTGGAACCCGGATTGCCCAATGATTCGAAGAACAGCGCCCGGGTGTTGGGTTGTATCGCCTGCTCGAAACGGCTCAAGTCCGACGGGTCGACAAACGTGGTTGTCACACCAGAGGCGGGCAGCGTATGTGCCAACAGGTTATAGGTTCCGCCGTAGATGGTTTGTGCCGACACAATGTGGTCGCCCGAACGGGTGATGTTCTGAAAGGCATAAGTGATGGCAGCGGCTCCCGAAGCCACTGCCAATGCGGCAACACCCCCCTCGAGTGCTGCCATGCGGCGCTCGAATACGTCTTGCGTGGGGTTGGTGAGACGACCGTAGATGTTGCCCGCATCTTCCAGGCTGAAACGTGCGGCAGCATGTGCCGAGTTGTGAAAGACATACGAGGTGGTCTGATAAATAGGCACTGCACGCGCATCGGTAGCAGGGTCTGACTGCTCCTGTCCTACGTGCAGTTGCAGTGTTTCGAAATGAAATTTACTTGTTTCCATCATCTGATTACATTTTTATTTGTTAGGGTATATATGATTTGTTCTTTTTCTGCCTGCAAAAGTAGTATGCGCAGTATTATCGACCAAAATATTTTCAAAATACAGAAAATACAACTACATTTGCGCATTCTAACAGAACAAAATAAAGGAAGCGGGGCAAAAACATCCTGCTTCACAGAATATCATTCTTTATGGACACATTAGACAATACAGATTTGCAGATACTCCGTACGCTGCAAGAGAATGCCCGACTGACGGTGAAAGAGCTTGCCGCCGCGGTACATCTCTCGTCGACTCCCGTGTTCGAGCGGCTGAAGCGGCTCGAGAGCAAAGGGTACATCAAGAAATACATCGCCGTGCTGGATGCCGGAAAGCTCAACCAGGGCTTCATCGTGTTCTGCCGCGTCAAACTGCGGCGAATGAATCGGGACATCGCCTCCTCTTTCACCCGCGTGATACAGGAGATTCCCGAGGTGACCGAGTGTTACAACATATCGGGCAGTCACGACTACCTGCTCAAGATTCATGCGCCCAACATGCGCTACTACCAAGAGTTCACGCTCAATGTGCTGGGAACAATCGAAAGCCTCGGCTCCATCGAGAGCACTTTCGTGATGGACGAAGTGAAGCACAACTATGGCATACACATTTAATTATTTGTACTACATCTGTCTCAAACCGTCGTAGGAGATGGATTGCGGGATGCTGACCTTATCGGTTGGCATGGCTTCGAGGGTGTTGGTAATGGCACAAGTCCAGGCGACTTGTGCCCGAAGAGCATGGCTTTGAGATATGGCTCCACATCTTTCCAGTTTATCCCAACTTTTCTTGTAACTCTTTTCCGGGATGAAAAACAGCATGAACGTGCTTTACGTTCCGCGCTGTTAACTCTGCACGGGTATTGACACCCTCGGTGTTGAGCCTCAATTCAAAGCTTCCCCAATCACCCAGCTTAACGCCCTGACTGTTTTTCAGTGTACGAATCACCACCTTACGCAGTTGGCGAATAGCCATCAATGCTTCGGAGGGATTTAATGTGGTTTCGTTGGCGATGAGGTTGGCAACATCTGATTCATTGAGTTGCTTAGCCGAACTCTGAACAGGATACCACTTGCGTGGTGCTTTCGGTTTTGACGGATTGTACCGTTGGATTGCATTAAGTAAAATGCTCATAATGTTTAAGTTAAATGGTTTATGAATAATAATGTCCTCATCAGATGAGGAGGGCTTTCGATTGAGTAGTACAACCCGTTGTTTTGGTAAGAGCATATCAGCAAATTGGTAAGGGCATATCAGTAAAATGATAAGAGCATACCAGCAAATTACTAAGAGCATACCAGCAGAAGCGTTTGTGCTATCCAATAGAACCAATTGGTCTACCCCAATGCAAAGGTAGCGCAAATGCCCATAAACACAAGGGGGAAGTGCACATATTGGAAATATGAACTATGAGTATAAAAGTTGTGATTTTGTTTGGCAGATTGATTTTTCTATCTAATTTTGAAAGGTCTTACCATGAGCAATCAGCGTAAGACAGATATATCTCAACGTAACGACGAGAAAGCCGTCACCATATATACCTTTGCCAATCGCAAAGTCACAGTTCGCAAA
>JAISGR010000103.1 GCA_031262995.1 Prevotellaceae bacterium
CTCTGGAACCGCGACTTCGCCCTGCGCTGGGACTTGACCAAGAACCTGCGCCTGAACTTCACCTCTGCCACCCATGCCCAGATCGAAGAGCCTTACGGCGTGGTCAACAAAGACCTCTATCCCGACCACTACACCGCATGGAAAGACAGCGTGCGCCGCAGCCTCCTCTCGCTGGGCACCCCCATCGACTATCAGCAGACCTTCAACGCCACCTACAAGCTGCCGTTCGAGAAGATTCCCCTCACCGACTGGATCAGCAGCGACCTCCGCTTCGCCTCCTCCTACAACTGGGCACGCGGACTTGCCCTGACCGACGGCATCGAAACGGGCAACACCATCACCAACCAACGCAGCATCGACGTGAACGGACGCTTCAATCTGGAGACACTATATAATAAGGTGCCTTTCCTGAAGAATGCCAACCGCCGCTTCTCGGCATCTTATCGCAAGCCTGCCGATAACAAGCAGAACCCCGAAGATCGTTGGGCATACAAGCTCGCGCAATACGCCGCCCGCCTCGCCATGAGCGTGCGTAACGTCAGCCTCACCTACAAGAACACCTACGCCATGACCCTGCCCGGCTTCCGTCCCGAAGCGGGCGACCTGTTCGGGCAGAAGAAGCGCGGCGGCATGTTAGCTCCCGGGCTGGGCTTCGCCTTCGGCATGACCGGCGACAGCTATATCGACCAAGCCTTAGAGCGCGGCTGGCTGGTCACCAACGATTCCGTCGTCACCCCTGCCACCACCAACGCGCTGGAAGATGTGCAGCTGCGCGCCACCATCGAACCGTTACGCGACTTCAAGATCGACCTCACCGCCATGCACACCCGCAACAGCAGTCGCAGTGTGCAGTATATGTTCGACGGCATGCCCGAGACGCGCAGCGGCAACTTCACCATGAGCATCGTCTCCATCGGCAGTGCCCTCGAAGGCTCCTCCGCCCGCAACGGCTACCGCTCGCCCACCTTCGAGCGTTTCCGCCGCAACTTAGACATCATGCAACAACGTGTCGAGGCGCAGTACGTCGGTGCCCGCTATCCGCAGGGCACCTCCCTCGCCGGACAGCCGTTCGACCCAGCCAACGGCACCGTGAGCAAGTACAGCCCCGACGTGATGATCCCCGCCTTCCTCGCCGCCTACACCGGCAAAGATGCCGCCAAGAGCACCCTCAGCCTCTTCCCCGGCATCCTCTCCATGATGCCCAACTGGCGCATCACTTACAGCGGATTAGGCAAGCTCCCGTTCCTGAAGAACACCTTCCGCAGCGTCAACCTCAACCACGCCTACCGCAGCAGCTACACCATCGGCAGCTACAACACCTTCCAGAGCTTCCTCAGCTACATGGGCGACCTCGGCTTCATGGACGACGTGCAGACGGGCAACCCTGTGCCCACCTCCCGCTTCGACATCAGCATGGTCGCCATCAACGAGCAGTTCTCCCCTCTCAGCGGCATCGATGCCACCCTCCAAAACGGGCTGACCGCCAAGCTCGAATACAAGACCACCCGCGTGCTCAACCTCAGCCTCGCCGCCCTCCAACTCGTCGAGACCGCCTCGCGCGACTTCGTCGTGGGCATCGGCTACAAGCTGATGAACTTCCACCTCTTCTCCAACCGCAACGTGAAGAACAGCCAATCCGAAGTCAGCCACGACCTCACTCTGCGCGCCGACGTATCGTTCCGCAACCAGTCCGCCCTCGCCCGCGACATCGTGCAAGGTACCACACAAGCGACCAGCGGCAACCGCGCCCTGAAAATCTCCTGCTCGGCAGACTATCAGCTCAGCAAGCTGCTCACCCTCCGCGTCTATTACGACCGGCAACAAAACACGCCGTTGGTCTCGACAACGGCGTATCCGGTGGTCAGCGCAGACTTCGGGGTGAGCATGAAGTTCTCGCTGACGAGGTGAGAGGGAATGGCACGCGGATGACACGGATTGGGCGGATGACCGCGGATTCTTTATTGCAAGATTGCTTATTTGCAAACAGACAATAGAGAAAATGTATTCTCTATTTCTATTTTGACTACTTTTGTCCATTCAAGAATAAAAACAATGAATAATGGACACGAAGAAATATAAATCACAGGAATCAATGCCGCAGCATGCTGCCGAACCGGTAGCTGCTTACGGCAACGATCAACAACAATCCCCAAGAGTGTTGAGCGAAGAGCTTCGCAACAAAATTGCGTTTACGACTTTCATCATAGAGGAGTTTGCCTCTGCTTACAAAAAAGACCGTCAAGAATCCTATCGCTATCTGCGTAAATACGGTGGTCTGGACTACATCGACGAAAATTGGTGGGCACTGCATATCGACAACCCGTTCTGGGTATTACGGGAATTATTCGATCTCTGCAAAAGAAATGGAGGGTATATGCGATGAAGGTGTATCATGGAAGTGATGTAGAGATAAAAGTCATAGACCTCTCCAAAGCAAAAATAGGGAAAGACTTCGGGCAGGGATTCTATGTTACAAACATCTTGCAGCAGGCAGAATATATGGCGGAGCGAGTTGCAAGATGGAATCATACAAAGCCCGTTGTTACGGCATTTGAGTTGGATCAGTATGTCTTCAATGACCCGGAACTACGTATACTACGATTCGATGCGTATGATGAAAGTTGGCTCGACTTCGTCGTATTAAATCGGAGTAATCGTTCGGATACCCCTGCGCATAACTATGATATTGTAGAAGGACCGGTTGCCGACGATGCCATTACCATTCGCATTCAGAATTACATGGAGGGTTCGGTTTCAAAAGAAGAGTTTATCGAGGAACTGAAATTCAAAAAAGCGACGCATCAGATTTGTTTCTGTACAGACAGGTCTCTCCAAATGCTCTCTTATGTGAACGATGAAAATCAACAACGCGGTATATATCATATTGATAATCTGATCATCCAACAGCTAATGTATGATTACAATATAGACGACATCCGAGCAGGCGACCTCTATTACGACTCTAATACTTATGCTCGTTTTGTTGACAAGTATATCAACAAGAAGGAACAGGATTGGAAAGAGATTTATCGAATGTTGATCGATGAAATTGGTTCACAGGTTGATGCAGGGACAAATGGTTGTCCTATTTGAACGCCTCTTTATCGTACTAAACGTATAGGGACTCTATAAACAGAGAACATACTGATTGTTACGAGAGGACTAATACTTGCGGCCTGGATATTATCCCCTTTAAGCCAAAAGAAACTCCGACATAGTTCCTTAGGTATTGTGTAAGCTGGTTTATTGTTCATATAGAGGCAAAAAAATGACCCGCCTGCAGTTCTTATGGGATGGAGACGGGTACTGTTGCCGCAAATGTACGTCCTTTTTTTGTTTTTGCAAGCTATTTGCAGAAAAACTTATTGATTATTAGCTTGGTTTTCCTCTTTACACTGTTTGTTGATCAGCTCAGCAAGCTTCTCACCCTGTGCATCTACTACGACCGGCAACAAAACACGCCGTTGGTCTCGACAAGCTATTTATCTCATTTACTTTGTATAAGTTACGGATTTACCATACCTTTGCGCAATCGTATCATTCATCATTCATTAAATGCCCGCATATATATGATAGAAAGAATAACCATCCCCTATGCCATATCCGACTTCGCCGAATTACGCGAAGGTGGCTATTACTACGTGGATAAAACGCGGTTTATTCCACGCATAGAAAATTATAAAGCTCCCACCTTTCTCCGTCCCCGCCGCTTCGGTAAGAGCCTCTACGTCTCGATGCTCGCTTACTACTACGACATTGATGCTGCCGACCGCTTTGAGCAATTATTCAGTGGCACCTACATCGGAAGTAACCCCACGTCCGAACGCAATAAATATATGGTGTTGCGGCTCGACTTCTCGAAATTGCGGGTGAACGAGACGATGGATGAGATGGAAGAGAATTTTAACGATTTGGTTTGCCCCCTCCTCAAAGGCTTTACACACGGAGGTCGCGGTTATCCCCACTTTTTCAAAGATTTTACGTTCAGCGACGAGCA
>JAISGR010000149.1 GCA_031262995.1 Prevotellaceae bacterium
ATATGCGCTTGTTTCGCTGCCGGTTTACCTCACAGAGTTCAACCGTGAGTTCAACCAGAAAACGAGGTGCTGTCTATCATCTTCTTATCTGCTATCTATTTTCTGACTGCAAAGATAACCTTATGCAATCGGTTTTTTGACTTGACCCAATACCTGTCAATCACACCAAAAATAATAGGAAATAATACCGATAACAATAGGAAATAATCTGATAAGACTATTTTAAAAAAGATTATTTAATAGTATTGTTTTGCCTGATAAATCCTCAAAATATCCATTGATGCTATTTGGATGCCGTGCGTACTACCAACTGCAAATATCTTTATTTGGGAAATCCAAATATCGGCGATCTCCGGTCAACAAAATCGTTTGACAATTGTTTTCTCCTATGGATGTGCGGTGTGCATATCCCAATGAAGAGGTTTAACAATCAAATAAATTAAGTATGAAAAAGTACATTGCAGAAATGCTCGGAACCATGGTTTTGGTTTTGATGGGTTGCGGTAGTGCCGTCTTTGCAGCAAGCGGCATGGCAGGAACGGTTGCATCGGGTGTAGGCACGCTGGGCGTAGCTTTTGCCTTCGGTCTTTCGGTGGTAGCCATGGCGTATGCCATCGGCGGTATCTCGGGTTGTCACATCAACCCCGCCATCACCTTGGGCGTGTTTCTTTCGGGACGTATGAGCGGTAAGGATGCTGCCGGTTATATGGTCTTTCAGGTAATCGGCGCCATTATCGGTTCAGCCATTCTCTTTGCGCTGGTATCCACCGGCGGACATGGAGGAGCGACAGCTACCGGCGCCAACAGTTTTGCCGACGGCGCCACACTACAGGCATTCATCGCCGAAGCAGTCTTTACCTTTATCTTTGTGCTGGTAGTGCTGGGCAGTACCGACGAAAAGAAGGGCGCCGGCAATCTCGCCGGTCTGGCTATCGGTTTGACGCTGGTACTGGTACACATTGTATGTATTCCCATTACCGGTACGTCGGTCAATCCGGCACGCAGCATCGGTCCCGCCCTGTTCCAGGGAGGTACGGCGCTCGCACAACTGTGGCTCTTCATTGTTGCCCCGCTGGTGGGAGCAGCTTGCAGCGCTGCCGTATGGAAGCTGATTGGCAGCGAGAAGAAGTAATCCGATCAATCGAATAACGCCCTTAATACGTCGAGCGAATGCAAGACGGGAAAATTGGGAAGATGCAGCCGATAGTACTCATTGATAATGGTGAGACATCGGCTGCGTTCCGTACGGCTCATGGCAAAGAGATGCATGGTTTCATAGTTCATGCGCATCAAGCGACTGATCCGCGCAGCCTCGTCGGGTTGCAGGTATGAGCTGTGCAGTTGCGGACAGACAGCCGTAAAACAACCGTTCAGCAAGTCGAAGTAATCACCCGTGTGGAAGTCCTCCAGATTGGGATACAATCCCAGGAAGCGCGACAAACGCATCAGGAAGACTAAGTGAAAATTGGCAAAGCCGTTTCGGCACGCATCCAGCCATACGATAGAGTGTTGCAGGTAAGCATACAACGGACGGTTCTCCGACTCTTCGCGCACGGCACGATACAGGAACTCTGCCACAAAGAGAGCAATAGCCGACTTGTAGGGGTCGAAAGGAATGGAGGCGAACGGATAATCCGATTTCGCCTCCTTTATTTTATATAAGGTAGTGCGGGGACGAATGTCCACCTCCAGCTCCACCAACGACAACGGCTGAAACAGCACCGCCTTCGCAGGCGACTTGCGCGAGCGGGAGGTAGAAAGTGCAAACGAGGCACGACCGATTGCTTCGGTATAGACGTCGACAATCAGCATCGTATCATTATATTTTAAGGTGTGAAGTACCACACCACGGGTCGTTTGTAGCATGATAATCTCAATACTTGCGCAGCACGCTAACAGGGAGCAAATCTACTATTTTTTCATTGAATTATTTGCTTATTCAAAAATACTATCTACCTTTGCACCCACAAAATCAGAATGGCCCGTTCGTCTATCGGTTAGGACGCAAGATTTTCATTCTTGAAAGGGGGGTTCGATTCCCCCACGGGCTACCAATAAATGTAATTGTAGAACATAAAAAGATTAGTCGAAATGGCAAATCACAAGTCATCTCTGAAGAGAATCAGACAAGAAGAGAAGCGCAGACTTCACAATCGCTACTATAGCAAAACCATGCGTAATGCTGTACGTAAACTTCGTGCCACTACCCAGAAAGAGGAAGCGGTAACCCTCTATCCGAAGGTAGCGAAGATGTTGGACAAGTTGGCTAAGACCAGCATTATCCACAAGAACAAAGCAAGCAACCTGAAGTCGAAGTTGGCATTATACATCAACAAGTTGGGATAAAATAATCTCTCGACTGAATTGGTAGAGATTAAGTTCTTGACAATCCTTTTCGTGAGTCGGCATTAGCCGCAAGAGAGAAGGTTCAGCTTAAGGATAGATTTTACACATATATACGTGAAGCCGGGCAGGATTGTCCGGCTTTATTTCTATTTACCCTCCGGACAGCATCGGGCGGTGTCGGCGGTTTCTCGGGCGGTGTTGATATGTCGTTCTTTTTTAAGAATTAAAGCCGCATGCAATACTTTACTTTTGCACGAAGGTGTTATCTTTGTGGCGAATTATAAAACCCACATAGATTATGATGACCTGTATGACACTATTAGTAGGTGTACTGCCCAGCGGCTCGGAGTGGCTGATTGTGGCATTACTGGTACTGCTGTTCTTCGGCGGCAAGAAGATTCCCGAACTGATGAGAGGATTGGGTAAAGGCGTGAAGAGTTTCAAGGAGGGAGTGAACGAGGCTAAATCGGAAATCCACAAAGCCAAAGAAGAGATAGATGCCCCGGCAGATGCAGAGAAGAAGTAGCCTGTGGCAGCGAAGGAACTGACATTTTGGGATCACCTCGACGAGCTGCGCCGGGTGTTGTTCCGGATTCTCGGTGTCTGGTTGGTGCTGGCGGTGGGTTACTTCATTGCCATGCCGTGGTTGTTCGACCACGTGGTGCTGGCTCCCTGTCACAACGACTTCATCTTCTACGACCTGCTGCGTTGGGTAGGTCGGTTCTTTCATTGGGACGATGCCTTCTTCACGAAGGCGTTTGAGGTGCGGCTCATCAATATCAACCTGGCTGCACCGTTCTTTATCCACCTTTCCACTGCTTTTTGGATGTCGGTTGTTACCGCTACCCCGTTTCTCTTCTACGAAATCTGGCGCTTCATCCGCCCCGCCTTGTACACAGGCGAGCAGCGGGGGGTCAAGAAAGCGCTGGCTATCGGCACGGTGATGTTCTTCCTGGGTGTGTTACTGGGATACTTCATGGTTTATCCGCTGGCTCTGCGCTTCCTCTCCACCTACGAGCTGAGCGCATCTATACAGAATCACATCTCGCTCAATTCCTATATCGACAACTTCATGATGCTCATCCTCTGCATGGGAATGGCATTCGAGCTGCCGTTGCTCACGTGGTTGCTTTCGCTGCTGGGCATCGTCACCAAGTCGATGCTGCGCAAGTACCGCCGCCATGCCATCATATTGCTGGTGCTGATCGCCGCCATCATCACCCCGACGGGCGACCCGTTCACGCTGGCGGTGGTCTCCATTCCGCTCTACCTGCTGTACGAGCTGGGGATATTGATGGTAAGGGATAAGAAGCAGGACTGATGCGCGTTCTTTTTCAATCCTCCGACGACACCTTTCTTTATGTGCGCCCCGTTGAGGGGAACGCCACCGACCTGCTGCGCGTGCGCTACAACCTGCCGCAGGTAAACGATGCCTTCACCGAAAGCTGTCGGATGCTGTGGCACGGCGCCACACTCAGCCTTCCCGAGGTATCGACCGACGAAGCCGGCACACTCATTCCCCCCTTTATTATCATAGAGCCGGACTATCTGATGGATATCAGCCTGCTGGCAGAATGCTTCAGAGAGTACGGTCACCACCCTGCCAACTACCTGCTTTCACGGCTGCAACCGGCAGCCCATACGCGGCAGATACTGCTGGGTAACATTGCCAACCTCTTTCTGGACGAGTGGGTGAATGCTGCCGTGCCTCCCGACTACCAGGCGTGTATGCAGAAAGCGTTTCAGACCTATCCGTTGGAGTTGGCAGCCTGCGCCGATTTGCAGGACAAGACACAGGAGCGTGCCTTCTTTGCCGACTGCCGGATGCACTTCGAACACATCCGCCGCACGGTGACCGGGACGTTCGGCGATGCCGGCTATGCACTCAACCGTGCGGATGCCGTGCTCGAGCCGTCGTACATCTGCCGCGCGCTGGGGTTGCAGGGACGGCTCGACTATATGCAGCGCGACATGTCGGCGTTCATCGAGATGAAGTCGGGCAAAGCCGACGAGTTCAGTCGGCGCGGCTACATCATCCCCCGCGAAAACAATGCCGTACAGATGTTGCTCTACCAAGCTGTGCTGGAGTACAGCATGGGGATGCCTCACCGGCAAGTGAAAGCCTACCTGCTCTATACGCGCTATCCGCTGCTCTACCCTGCCACCCCTTCGTGGCAACAGTTGCAGCAGGTCATGGAGGTACGCAACCGCATCGTGGCAGGCGAACATGCCGTACAGCAACACAACAGTCCCGACTTTACGGCGATACAGTTGCAAGCCATCACACCCGACGTGCTCAACGAACGCCACCTGACGGGGACGCTGTGGAGCCGCTACCTCGCCCCCTCCATCGCCGCCGTCGGCACGCAGATAGCCGCGCTCACCCCGCTCGAACAGCGTTACTTCCACGCCCTGTACACCTTCATCACCAAGGAACTCTACTACGCCAAGACCGACAGACACCCCAACCGCGAAGCGCCCGACGAGGGGGAAGAGCGGCTGTGCGGTCTGCTCATCAGAGAGAATCAGGCTGCCGACACCGCCGCTCCCTGCCTGCTGCTGGAGCGTACCGACAACACACGCTCGCTGCCCAACTTCCGCAAGGGAGATGCCGTGGTGCTCTACCGGTGCGACAAGGAGGGCGACAGCGACACCAATCAGCTGATATTCAAAGGGAGCATCGAGCTGCTGACCGACAGGTACCTGCACCTGCGCCTCCGTGCCACGCAGCGCAACCGGCACGTACTGCCTGCCGACAGCCGGTATGCCGTTGAGCACGACCACATAGACACCACCTTCCGCGGCATGTATCAGGGACTTGCCCTCTTCCTGACAGCCAACCGCGACCGACGCGACCTGTTGCTGGCACAGCGCCCGCCCGCGTTCAATCCGCCCGATGCCGCACGCATCGCCACCGCTGCCGACGACTTCGAGCGCATCAGCCTGAAGGCACAGGCTGCCGACGATTACTTCCTGCTTGTCGGTCCGCCCGGAACAGGCAAGACCTCGCGCGCACTGCGGCGGATGGTAGAAGAGATGCACCGCGAAGGCAAGACGTTGCTGCTGCTCTCCTACACCAACCGCGCCGTCGACGAGATCTGCAAGGCGCTTGCTGCCATCACGCCGGCGGTCGACTTCATCCGCATGGGCAGCGCGCTCTCGTGCGAACCGGCTTATCACGACCACCTGATAGAGCACGTGCTCCGCCCCTGCGCCACCCGCCGGCAAGCGCAGGAACGGCTGACACGCTGCCGCATCTTCGCGGGTACGGTTGCCACGCTCTCCGGCAAGACGGAGCTGTTCCGGCTCAAGCAGTTCGACGCAGCCATCATCGACGAGGCAACGCAGATCCTGGAGCCGCAACTGCTGGGACTGCTCTGCATGCGTCACCCCACAGGCAGCAATGCCATCGGTAAGTTTATCCTGATCGGCGACCACAAGCAGCTGCCTGCCGTGGTGCTGCAAACCGAAGAGGAGTCGCGAATCAGCGATGAGTCGCTGCGCCGCATCGGACTGCACAACCTCAAAGATTCGCTCTTCGAGCGGTTGTACCGGCAGGCGAATGCCCTGTCGGCAGCCGATGCCGCTTCGACGCCCCCCTTCGACATGCTCTGCCGCCAAGGCAGGATGAACGAAGCCGTGGCACAGTTCCCCAACCGCGCCTTCTACGGAGGGAAGCTGTTGCCCGTGGGGTTGCCGCACCAGCACGACAAGCTCACACTGGCGCCGGCGCTGACGGGGAGCGAGTTTGCCGCACTGCTGACCAGCCGCGTTGCCTTCCTCCCCTCCCGCCCCGACAACGAGTCGCATACCGCCAAGAGGAACCGCTTCGAAGCCGCGCTCGTTGCCCGACTGGCAGCTGCCGTCTACCGCCAATACACTGCCGGCGAAACATTCCTGCCCGACCGTACGCTGGGCATCATCACTCCCTATCGCAGCCAGATAGCCTTGATTCGCAGCGAACTGGCAGCGCTCAACATTCCCGCGCTGGATGCGGTATCGGTAGAGACCGTGGAACGGTTTCAGGGAAGTGAGCGCGACGTCATCATCTACTCCTTCTGCGTGAACAGGGCGGAACAGCTCCGCTTCCTCGTCAACCTGACCGAAGAGAACGGCACCCTCATCGATCGCAAGCTGAACGTTGTCCTGACACGCGCCCGCAAACAACTCTTCTTCACGGGCGTGCCGCAACTGCTCGAACAGAACCCGCTCTTTGCCGCACTCATGCACGCCGCCGACGGCTTTAATGACCTTCATTAACGGCTATTAATGACTCTCATTTACGAGGCTAAATGAGTTCCATTTACGAGGCTAAATGAGTTCCATTTACGAGGCTAAATGAGTTTCATTTACGAGGCTAAATGAGTTCCATTTACGAGGCTAAATGAGTTTCATTTACGGGGCTAAATGAGTTTCATTTACGGGTATTACAGCAGAACGGCATTCATTGCATCGGGCAGATACAGAAAGAGGGTGTGCCGTTTTGACACACCCTCAACCCTTTTTCCTATCGGAACACGCCTCTTGTCCCGTTGGGAGGGACACGCTGTCCTATTGGGACAACCCTCCACTCCTATTGCTTCAGCTCCTGCTGTACTTTGATGAACGCCTCAATGCACTTGTCGAGTTGTGCGCGGGTGTGTCCGGCAGAGAGCTGTACGCGAATGCGGGCTTCGCCCTTCGGCACTACGGGATAGTAGAAACCGGTGACGAAGATGCCCTCTTCCTGCATGCGTGCGGCAAATGTTTGCGACAACTTGGCATCGTAGAGCATGACGGCGCAGATGGCGCTCTGCGTCGGTTTGATGTCGAAGCCGGCAGCCAGCATCTTCCCGCGGAAATATTCCACGTTTTCCACCAGCCGGTCGTGCAGCTCGTTGCTCTCCTTGAGCATCTTGAACACTTCGATGCTTGCGCCCACCACGGCGGGAGCCACCGAGTTGGAGAACAGGTACGGACGGCTGCGTTGGCGCAACAGGGCGATGATCTCCTTTTTGCCTGTCGTGAACCCGCCCATGGCGCCGCCGAAGGCTTTGCCCAGCGTACCGGTATAGAGGTCTACGCGGTCGTAGGTGTGACAGAGTTCGCTCACGCCGTGTCCGGTAGCGCCCACCACGCCGGCTGAGTGCGATTCGTCGACCATCACCAATGCGTCGTACTTCTCTGCCAGTGCGCAAATCTTGTCCACCGGCGCCACGTTGCCGTCCATGGAGAAGACGCCGTCGGTCACCACAATGCGGAAGCGTTGTGCCTGCGCCATTTGCAGACATTGCTCCAATTCAGCCATGTCGGCGTTGGCATAGCGATAACGTTTGGCTTTGCACAGACGCACGCCGTCAATGATGGAAGCGTGATTCAACGAGTCCGAGATGATGGCATCCTCCTCGGTGAAGAGTGGCTCGAACACACCGCCGTTGGCATCGAAACAGGCGGCATACAGAATGGTATCTTCGGTGTGGAAGTAGTCCGAGATGGCTGCCTCCAGCTCTTTGTGAATATCTTGCGTGCCGCAGATAAAACGCACCGACGACATGCCGTAACCGCGACGCTCCATCATCTGTTGTGCGGCACGAATCAGGCGCGGATGGTTGGACAATCCTAAGTAATTATTGGCACAGAAGTTCAGCACTTCCTTACCGGCTACGGTGATGGCAGCCTGTTGCGCACTCTCAATCAGACGCTCTTCCTTGTAAAGACCGTCTTCGCGAATCCCGGCGAGTGTATCGGCGAGATGTTGTTTAATTTTTCCGTACATTTCTACTATGTTTAAGAGGTTGATGAGCTGCAAAGGACGTGATTTTTCACGAAATAACCATATCAAAATGATAGTGCCGTGAAAAAAAAGTATATATCTTTGCGCCCGAATATGATTAGAACCCTTTCTTACTTACTTAAATGAAAAGAATTTTGATAATCGGCTCCACCGGACAGATCGGTTCGGAGCTTACGATGGAATTGCGAAAAAGGTATGGTAACGATTCTGTAATAGCCGGCTACATCACCGGCGCCGAGCCGCAAGGCGAACTGAAAGAATCAGGTCCAGCAGCATTGGTCGACGTGACAGACCGCAACAGTATTGAAGCCGCCGTAACACAACACAGCATCGACACCATATATAATATGGCAGCCTTGCTCTCTGTAGTGGCAGAAAGTAAACCCCAACTTGCCTGGAAGATAGGCATCGACGGGTTGTGGAACATTTTGGAAGTGGCACGTCAGCACGGATGTGCCGTGTTTACGCCCAGCTCTATCGGCTCTTTCGGACCCGACACGCCCCATGCCAACACCCCGCAAGACACGGTGCAGCATCCGCAAACCATCTACGGTGTGAGCAAGGTGACAACCGAGCTGCTCAGTAATTATTACTATCACCGTTACGGAGTGGATACGCGGGCGGTACGCTTTCCGGGCATCATCTCCAACGTGACCGCTCCCGGAGGCGGAACAACCGATTACGCCGTCGATATCTACTATGCAGCCGTGCGCGGCGAGAAGTTTGTCTGCCCCATCAAGGAAGGCACCTACATGGACATGATGTACATGCCCGATGCACTGGATGCCGCCATCCGACTGATGGAAGCCGACCCTGCCAGATTGGTGCACCGCAATGCGTTCAACGTGGCAGCCATGAGCTTTGCCCCCGAGCAGATTTATGCTGCCATCAGGAAGCAACTGCCCGCGTTCGAAATGGAATACAATGTCGACCCGCTCAAACAGGAGATTGCCGACAGCTGGCCTGACTGCATGGACGACACGTGCGCCCGGCAGGAGTGGGACTGGAAACCGAAATACAACCTGGAGACCATGACGGCAGATATGCTGGAGAAGCTGAAAGCCCGATTGCCCGAAGGGTAAAACGATAAGGAAGAATGAAATATCTCATTGGGGGATTGTGCCTGTTGCTGGCGGTTACTGCGTGCGGCAATAAGCGACAATCCTCCCTCTCTTTGACTGCTACTGCCGACTCCGCCCTTCGCAACAAGCACTTGCTGATGGCGGACAGGGCGGTTGATACCTCCCGAAAAGACCCTCCTGCCGACGAATCGTTCGAAGACTTTATCTATCGGCTCTTTACCGGCAACAGTTTCCACCAAGACACCGGAGAGAGCTACTACACCCTCCTTTTCGATCAGGAAAAGGAGCTGGAAATGGAAGTCATCGACGAAGATACGTTCCATACCGCACAAGTGGAGTGGATCGCGCTGGATACGCGGGTCGTCAAAAGCATCCGGTATGTCAAGGAGGAGGGGGTGTGGCTGCCCAAAGACAGTTGCCGGCAAAGCATCGAGCCGACTGTCGACAGCAACGACTTCTATACCTTTTACGCGCGGTTCGTTACCGACAGCCTGTATCAGCAATCGCACATTGCCGAGCCGCTCGAGTTCATTACCATCGACCCCGAAGACGAACTCTCCATCCTCGAAACAACGCTCGAACCCGGTCAGTGGTACGCCTTCCGCCCGCAATTGCCTGTCGGTCGGTTGACAAACATCAATTACGGACAGCAAAACGACAATCGCTCGGAGACCAAAATACTGAAGGTGAACGGCATCGGCAACGGTTACTCCGTGCTGCTCTACTTCCGAAAGGTCGACGGAGCGTGGGAATTGTATAAGTTTGAAGATACCGGGGTGTAGATTATGTCGGGCAGTGGGGAAGAGAGACTGATAAAAATCCCGAATACATTCGGACTGAACGTGCATGCCGCCGCATGGCTGGAGTATGCCTCGATAGAAGAACTGGAGCAGTGGATTGCCTGCGGGCACATCACAGCTCCTTATCTGCATATAGGCAGCGGGAGCAACCTGCTCTTTCTGGACGACTATCGGGGGATGGTGCTGCACTCGGGCATCACCGGCATCACGGTGACCGGCGAAGACACCGACCGGATAGAACTGCGTGTGGGCGCCGGCGTGTTGTGGGACGACTTTGTGGCATACACCGTGGAACACCGGTTGTACGGCGCCGAGAATTTGTCGCATATCCCCGGCGAAACAGGTGCGGCAGCCGTGCAGAATATCGGCGCTTACGGCGTGGAGGTGAAGGACTTGATCACTGCCGTCGAAACGGTCAGCCTCTCAGGCGAAAAGCACACGCACTCCGAACGCCGCACTTATGCCGTCGGCGAGTGTGCCTATGCTTATCGCGACAGCCTCTTCAAACGTCCGGAGATGAAGCACTGCTTCGTTACGCATGTTCGCTTCTGCCTTCGTAAGCAGGAACACTACACGCTGAACTACGGCATCCTGAAGCAGGAGCTGGCAGCGCAACCTGCCGTCACGCTTGTTGCCGTGCGTCAAGCCATCATCCGCATCCGTAACAGCAAACTGCCCGACCCGCGCGTGTGGGGCAATGCGGGGAGTTTCTTCAAGAACCCCGTTGTGCCTTATGCGCTGTTCGAACGGTTACACGGTCAATATCCGCAAATGCCCTTCTATGCGCAGGATGACGGTCTGGTGAAGATACCCGCTGCCTGGCTCATCGAGCAGTGCGGATGGAAGGGCAGGTCGCTGGGTGCAGCCGCCGTGTACGACAAACAGCCGTTGGTGCTTGTCAACCGCGGCGGAGCAACGGGGCAGGAGATAAAAGCGCTGTCGGATGCCGTGCAACAATCGGTACACCACCGGTTCGGCATCGAGATACAGCCGGAGGTAAACTTCATCGGCTGACGCTCCGTTACCGGGGTCGGTGATTGGGAAATGAACAAATGTACGTTTAACGATATAAGACTTTGTTGAATGAAACTCAGGATATTAGGTAGCGGTACCTCTACCGGCGTGCCCGAAATCGGGTGCGAGTGTGCCGTGTGTACATCCGCCGACCCGCGCGACAAGCGTCTGCGTGCCTCCTCGCTGGTACATACCGACGACGGCAAGGTGATATTGATTGATTGCGGACCTGACTTCCGCGAGCAGATGCTGCGTATGCCCGTATTCGAAAAGATAGACGGCGTGCTGATTACACACGAGCACTACGACCATGTGGGTGGTCTGGACGACCTGCGCCCGTTCTGCCGGTTCGGCGACATCCCCATCTATGCCAATGCCTACACCGCCCGACACCTGCGCAGCCGAATGCCTTATTGCTTTGTCGACAAGAGCTACCCGGGCGTACCCCAACTCACGCTGCACGAGGTGGAGCCGGGTGCGTCCTTCCACATCGGAGAAACAAAAATCACCCCGCTGGAGGTGATGCACGGCAAGCTGCCTATTCTGGGTTATCGCATCGGTAGACAGCTGGGGTATGTTACGGACATGACGTTCATGCCCGAAGCTTCGTACGCGCAGCTTCATCACTTGGATTTGTTGGTGTTAAACGGGTTGCGGCTTGGGAAGAAACATCCCACGCATCAGAATATTGAGGAGGCGGTAACGGTTGCCGAACGGATTGCCGCGCGGCAGACATATCTGATTCACGAAAGTCACGGAGCCGGGCTGCACGCCGACCTTGAACGGATGTTACAGCCACAGGTGCAGCCGGCGTATGACGGGATGGAGGTTACGCTTTCTCCGTAGTCATCTTCGGCGTCTTGTCGAGCACCTCGAAGCAGGAGTTCTTGCTGATAAATTCGGGGACAATCTTTTTCATGGCAGCCACAATCAGCATCTGGTCGTAAGAGTAGCTCATGTCGATCAGGTGCTGTATCTTGTCTCTCACCTCATCGTAGTCGTACTCGCGTACGTTGGCTATCATGATTTTGTTGTGATAGGTGGGTTTGGTGTGTTCTTTGTTGTTGAGCAGCTCTTCGTACAACTTCTCGCCATGGCGCAGTCCGGTAAATTCAATCTTGATACCGGTGCGTCCCGACAGGTAGATCATGCGTTGGGCAAGGTCGACAATCTTCACCGGTTCGCCCATGTCGAAGATGTAGATTTCTCCTCCGTTGCCCATGCTTCCCGCTTCGAGTACCAGTCGGCAGGCTTCGGGGATGGTCATGAAGTAGCGGATAATTTCGGGGTGTGTCACCGTCACCGGTCCTCCTCGCTGTATCTGGGAACGGAAGCGGGGGATGACCGAACCGTTGCTGCCCAGTACATTACCGAAGCGGGTGGTGATGAATTGGGTAATGGGCTGTCCGGGGTTCTGTTCGCGCATCAGTTTCTTGGCAAGCGACTGCACGTATATCTCGCAGATGCGTTTGGAGCATCCCATTACGTTGGTCGGGTTGACCGCTTTGTCGGTGGAGATCATCACAAACTTTTCGGTGCCGTATTTCACTGCCAGGTCGGCAAGGTTGCGGGTGCCCAGCACATTGACTTGAATGGATTCGGACACGTTGTCTTCCATCATCGGCACATGTTTGTAGGCTGCGGCGTGGAAGATATATTGCGGACGGTAATCACGGAAAATATTCTCCAGACGGGTGAGGTTGGAGATGTCGGCAATGATAGTGGTGGCATCCAGGTTGCGCCACTTGTCCTGTAGTTCCAGCCGAATATCGTGCAGCGGTGTTTCAGCCTGGTCAATCAAGATGAGTTGGTAGGGATTGAACGAGGCAACCTGCCTCATAATTTCGCAGCCTATGCTGCCGGCTGCTCCGGTAATCATGACCCGTTTACCCTCCAGGTGTGATGCCACTTTGGGTATATCTATCATGATGGTGTCGCGTTGCAGCAGGTCTTCTATTTGTATCTCTTTCAGCTTGGTTTGTTGGATTCCGTCCTTTTCGTTCCATTCGTTGAGCGAGGAAGAGGTGTACAGCCGGATGTGTTCGTCGCGCAGCCGTTCTATCATGTCCGAAGTCTTCAGCATCTCCATTTTCTGGGGGGAGACAACGATGACATGCACATCCTGCTCGTAGAGTTGCTCCATCAGGGTGTTGTTGTTGAGATAGACCTTTACGCCCATCAGTATTTTGCCTATCAGGGCAGGGTCATCGGTGATGAATCCGCGCAACCGGTAGTTGGAGCGCTGGTCTACCCGCAGGGCTTTGGCAATGTTGACCCCCTCTTCGGTGGCTCCGTATATGAATACGTTCTCAGACCGTTTGCTGTCGAGGTTCATGTGTTCGTAGAGCGTCTTTACGATGATACGCAGGCAAGCCATCAAGGCAAAATTGATGACATAAGCCATCAGCATCACGCTGGTGGACAGTTGTGCGAAAGAACCTATCTCGAAGAGACTCCAGAGCGCCAATATACCGTAAGCAACAGAGGTAGAGACGAAGATGCGCATAATGTCGACAAACGACGAGAAGCGCAACACATTGGAATAAGTATGGAATACCCTGAAACAGATAAGGTTGACAAGCACCGCCCACAGCACCGTTGTGTCTATGTTGGACTCGGGATTGAAAACGCCCATAAAGTTATATCGGAGTATATAAGCCAGTATACAGGAACCGACTACAATCAGTATATCCATCAGCAGGATAGTCCACATAGGCAATATTCTCATCGAGAGATATTTCTGAAAAAAATTAGTACGAGTAGCCATTCAATTTGTTTTTTTAGACGCGGCAAAGTTATCTCTTTTCGAAGAACTTTACAACTCTTTGTGATTATAATGTAAAAAAGTATATAAAAAAAGTACCCCCGCACCCTCTGGTGCAGGAGTACTTCACACAAAAACTAAACTAGACTTAACTAAACTATTCTATTGGGGGAAGTCTCACGACTTCCATTATCTGTTCGGTGCAAAGATAGATACTATTTCCATACCTCCAACCATTTAGTGGCTAATATCAGTAAGCGTCCTTTTTTTTTATGCGATTCGGCTGATATTCCGGCATATTCAGCAGTTACAGCCCGGTACTGTCGCGGCTATGCCTCCTGCTCAATCACAAAGTATTCATATACATTCGGGCGATGATCTTCCGGTATTTGTTCTCTAATTCCAGCAGATTCTGCTTTCCCTGATAGACCACGGACACCTCAACGAAATACTCGGTGACGTTGATCTGTCCTCCTTCGATGGCTTGTCGCAGCAGTTCGAGGTTGCTGCCGGTTTGCAATGCTTCGTGGTATTCGCGGATAGCGGTTCGCAGGGTAGTTGCCTCGTTGTAGAGTTGTTCCAGCTCGTTTTCGCTCTTTGCTTCCACATTGTTGCGCTGCATGCCGAGGGCGAGCCACTGTACTTCCGCCATTTTTACCTTGTGCCGGTTGCTGAACAGCGGCAGCGAGATACCTGCCACAATGCCGCTGAATCCGAGTTTCGACTCGGTATTGCGGCGGTAGCCCAATTCTAACTTGGGCAGCCACCCCTGCTTGTCGACAGCGAGTTGCCGGTAGGCGGCAGCACGCTCGGTGTCCAATTGTCGCAGGGCGGACGAGGTTGCCAAGTATTCGTCGCGGAACGCTTGCTCGTCGGGCAGGGGAGGAAGCGGGTAATCGGCAATGCCTGCGGGTGTTCCGCCGACCCAATCCTTGTTGCCGTTGATGGCGTTCAGCTCGCTCCATGCTTTGTCCGTTGCCACTTGTACGTTGCGCAACTCGGTGCGCGCGTTGAGCAGTTCGAGCGCGGTTTTGTTGGTCTCGAGGATATTGGCATCGCCCGTTTCCAATCGTTGCTTGTAGAAAGCGACAAGCATCTCGGCTTGTTGCAACCGTTCGTTCAGCAGGTCGCGTTGTTGCTGGTACATCAGCAGGTCGATGCACAGCTCTTGCGCGCGCAGCAGAATCTGTTGGCGCAGCAGGTCGGTCTCATGTGCCAGCGCATTCGCCTTGAGGCGGTTTGTCCTGCTTCGCGCGGCGTACAGCGTAGGAAAGTCAAACTGTTGAGACACCACCAGTTCGCCGATGGTTTCGCGACTGTTTTTCTCGCCCCACAAGTGCGAGTAGCTCACGGTAGGGTCGGACAGGTTGTTCTCCATCCGGTCGGCAAGCATCCGGGCTTCCGCGTCGAAGCTGTTGGCTGCCAGCTCCGGATTATTGACGCGTATCTGGCTAAGCAGCGTCTCTATCCTGGCGGGTTCCTGGGCGCATACACTCATTATATATAATAGGTGTATGCAGAGTATGATGATTCGTTTCATGTTGTCTGTTTGTTGGGGTTAGACGGGGTTGTTGTATCACTGATTTCGGCGTGTTCATCAGGGCTTGCTGTACCGGGTCTGGGTACAGGTTGTACCGAGTCCGTGTACAGGTTGTACCAAGTCTCGGTACAGGCTGTACCGAGATCCGGTACAGTAGCCCCTGTTTTTTCGTGCTTTCGGGCGCCATTTTCTCCCTGCATCAGCAGGTAGACCGTCGGGATGATGAACCCGTTGAGAAAGGTCGAGGTAAGCAGTCCGCCCAGTATCACCTTTGCCATGGGGCTTTGTATCTCGTTGCCGGGCAGGTCGCCTGCCACAGCCAGCGGGATGAGCGCCAGCGCCGACGACAGTGCGGTCATCAGGATGGGGTTGAGGCGGTCGAGCGAGCCTTTCAGCACACTGTCGCGCACCGTGTACCCCTCTTCGGTTTGCAGGTGTTTGTAGTGACTGATGAGCAACATGCCGTTGCGCGTGGCGATGCCGAACAGGGAGATGAAGCCGATGATGGCAGGGATGCTCACCTCTCCGGTAGTCAGCATCAGGGCGAACACGCCGCCAATGAGCGCCAGCGGCAGGTTGATGAGTACGATGGCGCTCTCTTTGGCGCTGCGGAATTCATGATAGAGCAGCAGGAAGATGACGGCAATACTCATCAGCGAGGCGATGAGCAGGGTGCGGCTGGCTGCCTGTTCGCTTTCGAACTGACCGCCGTATTCCACGTGATAGCCTTCGGGCAACGTCACGCGTTTTTCGATCGTTGTCCGGATGTCGTTCACCACGCCGCGCAGGTCGCGGTCGGCTACGTTGGCAGAGACGACAATCTTGCGCTTCACATTCTCGCGGCTGATGGTGTTGGGTCCCATTGCCGAGCGCACTTCGGCAATGGCAGCCATCGGCACTTTCTGTCCGTTGCCGGTGTCTACCATCAGGTCGCGTATCTGTTGGGCAGTGTTGCGGCGGTCGTCCTTTACACGTACGGTCACGTCGAAGCTCTTGCCCTTCTCGTAGACTTGCGATACCACTTCGCCTGCCAGACAGACGCGCACCAGTTCGGCAAACCCGGGCAGGGTGATGCCGTAGTATGCCAGCATCTCCCGTCGGGGCGAAAGGATGAGCTGCGGGCGTTCGATCTGCTGCTCCACGTTGAGGTCGGCAATGCCGTCGATGTCGGCGATGGCGTTCTTTATCTCGTTGCCCAGCGAGAAGAGACGGTTCAGGTCGTCACCGAAGAGCTTGACGGCAATGTTGGCTTTAGTTCCGCTGAGCATAGCATCGATGCGGTGGCTGATGGGTTGTCCGATCTCTATCAGTGCGCCGTCGAGGGTGCCCAACTTCTCGCGGACATCGGCGGTAAGTTCGCTGCGCGAGCGTTCTTTCAACTCGAACGGGGCTTCCAGCTCCGACACATTCACACCCAGCGCATGTTCGTCCAGTTCGGCGCGTCCGGTCTTGCGAGCTACGGTTTTGATTTCGGGGATGGACAGGAGCAGCTGTTCGGCACGCAGTCCGATGCGGTTGCTCTCTTCCAGCGAGATGCCCGGCACGGAGGAGATGTTGACGGTGAACGACCCCTCGTTGAACGGCGGCAGGAACGACCGTCCCAGCGTGAAGAAGCACACGAGCGCTGCCACAAACAAGCCGACGGTGCCTCCCAGCACGCTCTTCTTGTGGTTCAGCACAAATGTCAGGGCAATGCCGTAGAGCCGTTTCATCTTGCCTGCCAGGAAGGAGTCGGCGCTGGCTGTCTTCGGATTGTCGCGTCCCTTGAGCAGGTACGAGCACAGCACCGGCGTGACGGTCAGCGCCACCACCGTCGAGGCTGCCAATGCCACGATGAAAGCGATGCCCAGCGGAATCAGCATGCGTCCTTCCATGCCGGTGAGGAAGAACAGCGGCACAAAGCTCACCACGATAATCAGCGTGGAGTTCAGGATGGGCATACGCACCTCCTTGGAGGCGTTGAACACCACTTCGAGTATGGGTAGTTGTGCCTCGAGCGGCTTCCGGCGATTCTCGTGCAGGCGTTTGTACACATTCTCCACATCCACAATGGCGTCGTCGACCAGCGAACCGATGGCAATCGCCAGTCCGCCCAGGCTCATGGTGTTGATGGTCAACCCCATGCAATGCAGCGTGACGAGCGACACAATCAGCGACAGCGGCAGGGTGACTAAGGAGATCATCGTTGTCCGCACGTTGGCAAGGAAGAGAAAGAGCACAATCACCACAAACAGTCCCCCCTCGAAGAGCGACTGCTTGACGTTGCCGATGCTGCTTTCGATGAAGCGGCTCTGGCGGAACACGTCGGTGCTGACGTGCACGTCGGGCGGCAGGTTCTTCTTCAGGTCGTTGAGTGCAGCCTCCAGCTTGTCGGTCAGCTCCAGCGTGCCGGTGGCAGGCTGCTTGGTGACGGTGAGCAGCACGGCGGGTTTGCCCTTCTCGGAGGCAGTGCCCAGCTTGGGTTCTTTGGCGCCCGTACGCACCTCGGCAATGTCTTCCAGAAAGACGGGTGCGGCAACTGTGGTTGCCTTCCGGATCAACGCCCGTCCCAGCTGTGCCGTTTCCCCGGTAGAGAGCACGCCGCGCACGATGTATTCGTTGCCGTATTCGTAGAGCACACCGCCGTTGGCATTGAGGTTCATGTCGCGGGTGGCAGCCATCACCTCGTCCAGAGAGATGTTGTAGTGCTTCATCCGTTCGGGGACAAGCGCGATCTGATACTCTTTGACATCTCCCCCCAACACAGCCACTTGCGCCACCCCTCCGGTGGAGAGCAGGCGCGGACGGATTGTCCAGTCGGCAAGTGTGCGCAGGTCGAGCAGGGAGGTGCTGTCGGCAGTCAAGCCGATGATGAGCATCTCGCCCAGGATGGATGATTGCGGTCCCAGCGTGGGCTTGCCCACATTGGGCGGCAGGCTCTCACTGACGACGGCAAGCTTTTCGCTCACAATCTGTCGGGCACGGTATATCTCCGTATCCCAGTCGAACTCCACCCAGACCACCGAGAAGCCGTTGGTCGACGACGAGCGCACGCGGCGCACGCCGGTGGCTCCGTTGACGGCTGTTTCTACGGGGAAGGTGACCAATTGTTCCACCTCTTCGGCAGCCATGCCGCCGGCTTCGGTCATAATCACTACGGTTGGTGCATTGAGGTCGGGAAACACATCCACCTCGGTATGCATGCTGGTGTAAATCCCGCCTGCCAGCAACAGTACCGAGGCGACAAGCACCAGGATGCGGTTGTGGAGGGAGAAATGAATGATTTTATTGAGCATAGTTGATGAGGAGTGTTTAGTGTTCGTGGGTATGTGCCGGTATGGCAGCCGTGGCGCCTGCCAGCTTTACTTGATAGGCGCCTTGCGTCACGATGCGGTCGCCGGCGCGGATGCCTGTGAGTATCTGTACCTGTTCGCCGTTGTCGGCGCCAAGGGTGACAAGCTGCTTCTCGTATCCCTCTTCGTCGACTTGCCGGTACACAAAGAAGCTGCCCTGTTCTTCGGTCAGTGCCGTATGGGGCAACGACAGCACGTCGGCAATGGGTGCCGAGAGCAGGAATACTTCGACAAAGGAGCCGGGCACAATGCCGTCGCGGTTGTCGAACTCGAAGGTCACGGGGATGTAGTAACTGTTGTCGCCGGCGCTTTTGCCATACGACAACAGCCGACCGTTGAGCGCCTTCAGCTCGTACACCTTATCATTATAGGGGATGCGGAAGTTGGCAGAGCTGATGGTACGCAGGTCGTTGTAGTACTTCTCCGACACATCGGCACGCAGGAAGAGGCGGGCGTTCTGTGTGATGCTCAGCAGCGGTGTGCCGGTTTCCACGTAGTCGCCCTCGTTCACCAGCAAATTCTTCAGGTATCCGCCGATGGGAGCCGTTACTCTGACACCACCCTTTCCGGCGCCGTTGCGGGCAATGGCTTCGTAGGTGATGCGTGCATTCTCATACGCCTGCCGAACTTGGGCAAACTCTTTCTCGGAGACAATCCGGTTGCCGACCAATGCCTGCATCCGCTCGTACTCTTTTTGGCTCACTTCGAAGGCGATGCGTGCACGCGCTACCGGATCGCCCTCCGCCATGTTGTGCGAAGAGAGCGTAAGCAGTGGCATCCCTTTGCCTACGGTTGTGCCTTCTACCAGCTTATTATTGAAGGCCACAACACCGGCTACGGTAGCCACCACTGTACGTTCGTCTCCTTGCGCCGTGAGCACCTGCCCGCCGGTCTTGATGACCTGACGGAAGGCGGCAGGTCGAATCACTTCCGACTTTACGCCGATGGCTTGCGCCTTCCGGGGGCTAAGGGTTATCTCGTCCGAACCGTGTTCATGAGGTTCGGCATCGTGTTCATGAGGTTCGGCATCGTGAGCATGAGGTTCGGAACCGTGCGCATGAGGTTCGGCATCGTGAGCATGTCCGTCGTGGGCAGAAGCGTGCACAGCTTGTTCGCTTGTATTTTTGCTGTTGCACGCACTCAGCAGGAATAGCGATACTATTCCCATGAATATATATTGTTTCATATCGGATAAATGGTAAGATAGAGGGCGTGTCACGGGAATGACACAGCCTCCTGATGAAAAACATGTATGTTAAATGATCTCGGCTTTACTCAGGCGAGCAGGTACGGAGGCGCGCGAAGCCCTGCGGCACGTGTAAGATACGTGCCGTGCATGCGTTCCCGATACAACCCGAGCGGGTGCGAATCGATGTTATCGGGAAGAGAATCTGTTTGGAGAAGGAGCGTTGCCGTCAAGAAGAGAATGACATCCGACACCTCCTGTGAGACCCACCGTGTGTCCTCTGTGACGATGCGCTGGAAGAAGTGGGTGGTGACGCAGCCCGTATCGCAGCAGCAATGGCTTGGCGCGGTTTGCACCCCGTCTCCGGCATGATGGTGCTTGCAACAAGTCTGCGTGACATCGTCTTTCATACAGAACAGCCCGTCACTGTGGTGATGATGGGGAACCACCGGTATCATCGGCATCAACAAACCGATGAACAGCAGCAGGCAAGCCAGGACTTGCTTTCCCTTTTCGGGTTGACAACTGTATCTTTCCATTCGACACTTCTATTTTTAGAGTCGGCAAAGATAAAGAATGCAAATAAATGGCTGAAATTAATTGGACTAATATTTCTATGCAATCTCTTTTTTTATACCTTTGCGCACATTTAATTGTAAATGATACCCTATCTATTGTAACTACTAACACTAAAAGATAAAAGATATGGAAGAAAACGTATCAACACCCGTTAAGCCTCTGATTCTTGTGGCAGAGGATGACGACAGTAATTTTAAGCTAATCAATGCCATTATCGGCAAGAAGTGCGAGATTAAATGGGCTACCACCGGTGTAGAAATGGTTCGCTTGTTCCACGAGAATCGTGGCAAGACGGCAGCGATGCTGATGGACATTAAGATGCCCGAGATGAACGGATTAAAGGCTACCCTGGCAATCCGTGAGGAAGACAAAAAGATACCCATCATCATGCAGACTGCCTACGCCTTTGCTTCCGACAGAGAAGCAGCGATAGAAGCAGGTGCGACGGAAGTACTGGTGAAGCCCATCACGCTGGCAGCGTTGCGTACCTGCTTGAGCAAACACCTGCCCTATCTGCAGTGGTGATGCACAGTCTCCCCAACAGGAACAATTCACAACCCTTACCCCTCCGGAGTCGGACAACCCCGTATCGGAAAACGAAGACGCAATCAGACAGATGAAAAAGTTTGTGCTCTCTACCTTTTTGCTACTCACCACGCTGTGTGCCGCAGCACAAGAGGTGGTGCTGATGGACAAAAACATGTTCCTGAAGGACATATTCGACTACCAACAGTCGCAAGAGTGGAAATACAAAGGCGACAAGCCCGCCATTATCGACCTCTATGCGGACTGGTGCGCTCCTTGCCGGATGGTGGCGCCCATCATGAAGCAGCTGGCAAAGGAATACGCAGGCAAGGTCGCCTTTTACAAGGTCAATGTAGACAAAGAACGCGAACTGGCTGCCCTGTTCAATGCAAGCAGCATTCCGCTGTTCGTCTTCATCCCTGCCGACCAGACACCGCAACTCTTTCGAGGCGCCGCCGATAAGGAAACCTACAAAAAGGTCATTGAAGACTTTCTGTTGAAGAAGCAATAAATACCGGCTTGCCTGAAGGCACGGATTATGCAGAACCGATACAACGGGAACCTGCGTAATCCGTGCCTTTTGTTGTTAACAACGGGGTTCCGGACGCACGAAACAGCCACTTTGCCCCGAATCGGGGGTTGCCTTTTCCGAGTCATTGGAAAGCCTTTCCCGAGTCATTGGAAAACCTTGAGGATGTGTCAAAATCGGACTGGGGTCGTATACCAGGGTAGTATAGGGTCGTATACCAGAGGTGGACTAGGTCGTAGTCCAGAGGTGGACTAGGTCGTAGTCCAGAGGTGGACTAGGTCGTAGTCCATAGGTGGACTAGGT
>JAISGR010000083.1 GCA_031262995.1 Prevotellaceae bacterium
GGGAGGCTACAAAAGGCGCCGCTATTTGCCGACTACTACTATCTGTCCTTCCAACAGGTAGACGCCGCTATCCAATCCGGTGACTTCGTTGAGACCTTCGTGCAGCTCTACAATACGGATCACTTGTCCCGTCACGTTGTAGATTCGAATGGTGCGCGAGGCGTTGCTGTCAATGTAGAGCACGCCATCCCGACTATACGCCCGCGAAGCCTTGTCGGGGGTGACAGGCAATCCGGGTATGTCGGTCGTGATGCCGTCGTCACCGCCGATGCTGTACATGAGCGGGGCGCGGGTGGTGGCGCTCTCCTCTTTGCTGACGAGGTAGGCTTCGAAAGGATAGACCGCAGGAAAAGAGGTGCCTCTTTCCGTATAATTCTTCACAAATACGCTGCCCGGGGGATAGTTCTTGGTAGCGCCATCGAAGTTGTTATTCTCGTTGAGCACATACACCGTGTCATTGGGATAAATACCATTATATGTAGGCACCAGGTCGAACTTCGTACCGACGCTGCGGATAGGAGCGGTAGGATAGAGCGTAACGCCATTGGTGTTGTCGGTAGCCGAGAAGAGCACGTCACCCCAAATGTTATTGCCGTCGGGGTAGACATTGTTGTTGGGCATACATATCAGATAAGCATGATTGGCTTGTATCGCGGTGGCAACCTGATAGCTGCCGTCGCTGCCCAGCTCGTAGAGCCAGAAAGGAATGGTGCCCGTGGTATTGAGTGCCTCGCTGCCGAAGGGCGCCAGCTTGGTGACGCCATTATAGGTAATCTCCGTCACATCAAACGGGAGCACAAGGGTCTTCCAACCGGCTGCCTCTTGGTAGCCACTGGTAGTGTAGAAGCTCTTGGAATAAGAGATTCGTTTGGCTTTCAGCGCTTGCGAGACAGTGTAATAGTAGTCACTATGGTCATTTATCCAAGTGCTTGTATAGCTGACATTAATAGCATTGGTAATGCCATTATAGAACACACGCGTAATGCCGCTCATGGTGCTGGTTTTGCCGCCTTCTGGAAGATAGAGGTTCTCGATATTTGAGAAGTACTTCTTGGGGAATTCGGTGGTGGAGTTCCAGTAGACGTTGGTGAGGTTCCAGTATTTGGTGGTGTAGCCGTCTTCGTCGTAGTCGTAGCCATAACTGTCAAAAGCAGATCTTTTCATCTCAAGGGCTGCATTAGGGGTAATATCTAATGTGTTTTCGATAACCGTATATTGAAAGGCATACTCACCAATGGAGGTAACACTTGACGGAATGCTGACATATTTATATCTGCCGTTATTAAAGCACCAATCGCCTATTGAAGTTACCTTACTCGGAATAACCAATGAGTCAAGTTTGAGAGATTGAAAGGCATAACTACCTATCGTTGTCAATCCTTCGGGGAACTTCAACACTTTCAAACTGTCGCAACTGCAAATACTTGACGGTATCTCGGTGATCTGTGTCTTAGAGAGGTCTAACTCCCGCAGATAAGCACCATAAAATAGATTATTACCAAGCGTTTTCAATGTTGCAGGGAACTTCACTACGCTCAAACTGCCACAACCGTAGAATGCCTGGTCACCCATTGATTCTATTTGGGTAGCGGAGAGGTCTATCTCTCGCAAGTTGGTATATTGAAAGGCTAAACTACCCAAAGTAGTTAAAGCGTCGGGCAATAGTACTGTACGCAGGCTGTCGCAGGAATAGAATGCTTGACTTGGAATAGTAGTTAACTTAGTCGAAGACAAATCTATCTCTCGTAAGTTTGTATCATAGAATGCACTTTCTCCCAACGTAGTTAATATGGCAGGCAGTAGTACGGTGTGCAAGCTGTCGCACGAATAGAATGCTTGGTTTGGTATCGTCGTCAGCTTTGTCTGAGACAAATCTATCTCTTGCAAGTTGGTGTTATAAAATGCACTTTCTCCTAATGTAGTTAATGTAGCAGGCAGTTTGATGCTTTGCAGCGTATTAGGGAATACACCACTCGATAATTCCGTTAATTGAGTGGTTGATAAATCAACATGCTCAAGTCCTGAATTACGGAAAGCATCGCTACTGATACTCGTTAAGGTAGTAGGGAATGAGGCTGTACGCAAGCTATCGCAGGAATAGAATGCTTGATATGGTATCGTCGTCAGCTTTGTCTGAGATAAATCTATCTCTCGCAAACCGGAATCGTAGAAAACATTATTGCCCATGGAAATCAACGTACCCGGTAACTCTACCGATGCCAAATTAGTACAGTATTGAAACATAGATGCCGGCAACTCGGTGATTGTAGCAGCTGACAAGTCTACTGATTGTAAATTAGTACACCCGCTCAACGCGCCATTGCCAATCGTTTTTATGGAAGGCAGTTTGATGGTTGTTAGATTGGCACATGAAGAAAAACAATAGTTTGGGAGTTCGGTTATTCCGGTGTTTGAAAGGTCTACATGGCGCAAACCGGAAGCAGAGAACGCACTATCTCCTATCCTGATTATATTATTAGAGAGTGTAATGCTTTCCAATTTACCGCAGTTTGTAAACGTGTTAGGCTTTATCTCCATAACAAGAGAAGGAATAATGATACTCTCCAAACTATCACAACTGTTGAATGCCCCGTTTCCTATTGTCACAATATTCTGCGGCAATACCATATTCCGCACGGCAGTATTACTAAAACAATAGTTGGGGATTGCCGTAATATTTGCCGGCAGATTGACCTCGTTCAATGAAGTACAATTATTGAAAGCATACTCGCCTATGCTCAGAATGCCGTCGTGCAACGTAACCTTCGTCAAAGCAGAACAGCCATTAAAAGCGCTATAACCGATGGATGTTTCTCCGCTTGGCACCGTGTATGCTGTCAAAGCACTGCATCCCTCGATACTGCCTGCCTGGGTGACACTATTTGGCATGTTCAGTTCAGTCAAGCCGGAACAATATGCAAAGGCACTGTTGATGCGTATCAAACCATTCGGTAAAGTGATAGAAGTTAGTCCTGTACAATAGGAGAACATATAAGGAGCAAGTCGCCTAATACCATCAGCGATAGTTACATTGGTAAGTTTCTCGCAGCGATAAAAGTTACAACCGACATAACTGCTATTGCCGTTATAGTAGTCGGTATTATTGAAATACGACTCACTTAGCATATACCAATTCATTTTGTTTGCCGTACCCAAAGAGGCAGGAATAGATGCGGTTGTCAAACTGGCACAGCCTTTAAAAGTATATGCACCCATAGCTTCAACGCCTTCGGGTATAGCCACAGCGGTTAATCGAATGCAGTTATTGAATGCTTTTGTTCCAATATAAACCAAGCTATCGGAAAAGACTACCTCTTGCAGATTCATACAATAAGTAAAGGCAGCACTACCCGGATAACTGGCATCATTTTCGTACCCATAATATACTTTAGGCTCCCCCGATATTTTCGTATGCCCGTTATACCACGGATCATCATTGTTCCACGACCCGATACTCCACACCGCCTTCGGCATCACGATCTTTGTCAGTGCAGTCATGCCATAGAACATAAAGTCGCCGATCACATCGTTCTGGGTATAGTTGTCGGCGCCGTAGTAGCTGACGGTTCTGTTGTCGGAGACGATATTGGCTTCGCGCAGGTTGAGCACTTGCAGGTTGGCTGCCATTTGGCGAATGGTGAGGATGTCCGATCCGTTGAGCGGACCGGAAACGGTGAGTTCGGTCAGGGTGGTCAGCTCTCCGCCCGTGATGAATTGCGAGAGGGTGCCTGCCTCGGTGAGTGTGACCTCTTTGGCTTGCAGGGCGCCGAACGCGGCGAGCATTGCGCAGCAGGAGGCGACGCAACGTTTCAATGTCATGAAGTAATGTTTCCGTTTCATGGTGATATGTTTTTAATTGCTAATTATCAGTTTCTTGTTTCTTTGCTTTGCTCTACTCCTGCCCGGGTGTCGGATTGTCCCCGTCGTCCGGATCGGGCTTGTCGGCGCTCTCGGTGGTAAATCCTCTCAAGTCGCTGTACGTAGTGCCGACGGCATTGGTGGCGTAGGCAACGACGTAGTAGTAGGTGCTTGCCGTCAGTCCTGTGAGCAGGTATTGGAGGTCGTTGCCTTCGGTAGTGAGTACGACTTTGGTACCGTTGTCGAGGGTGGGTGTGCCTTGTTCGGCGGTACACCAGATGAAGCCTTTCCCGGTGACTGCGCTGCCGTTCTCCCTGAGGATGGTTGCCGAGAGCTGCACGTAGGTGGCGTGGCGGTTGCCGACGGAGACATCGGAGAGTGTGGGACTGGTGATACCGTTGTCGTCGCCCGGCAGGGAGTTGTCGTCGACGCCCGGCGGCAGCTTGGCAGTATAGAAGCCGGTGTGACCGGTCTCGGCTGTTCCGTTCTTGTTGGTGGCGTAACCGTATATATAATATAAGGTGTTGGCGGTCAATCCTTCGAGGGTGGCAGTGATGGTGCTGCCATCGAGGGTACCCGCCAGGTCGCCGCCGACGGAGGTATCATCGGATTTGTACCAGCGGAAGCCGCAGGCGGTGATGGCAGTGCCGCCGTCGGTCACTACCTTCATCGAGAGGCTCAGCGAGGTGGTTTGGGTGTCGGTGCACTTCACGCCGTCCATGGCAGGCACGGTGGTGGTGCCGGTATAGAAGCTCAGGGAAGCGCTGTAACCCGTGCCGATGGCATTGACGGCATAGGCGCGGATGTAGTATTGGGTGCCGTAGCTCAGTCCGGTGAGCGAGGTGGTGAAGAGGGCATCGGTGCCGTCGGCAACAAAGCGGAGGGCGCCGTCGTCGATTGTCGGGGTTGTGTTGTACGGCGAGAGCACAAACCCGCGTTCGGACACCTCCTCGCCATCGCCGCCACTACTTGCAATGTAGGCGGAAGCCGTGGCATAATCGTCGCCGATGTCGGTCACGTTGAGACTGCTCAACACGGGCGCGGTGTGCTGAACGGTGGTGAACTGCTCCACCGTGCTGTAGCCGACACCTTTGGCATTGACGGCATACGCACGGATATAATAGGTTGCACCGCCTTGCAGTCCGGTGAGCGTGGCAGTGATGCCGCTGTCGGTGTCCGAAGCCGTTACCTGGGTGTCGGAAGTGGTGGGTTCTGAGTTCGTAGTGCTGTACACAAAGCCCCGTTCGGTGATCTCTTCGCCGCCGTTGGTGGAGATGGTGGCACGCACTTTGGCGCCGGTCTCGGTAAGGTCGTAGACAGTAGGGCGACCGATGGTGGGCGTATAGGTGGTTTCGGTGGTGAAGGCAATCTCGCCGCTGTAGAAGGTGCCGTCACGGGTCACAGCGTAGGCACGGGTGTAATACATGATGCCTTCGCTCAAACCGGTGAGGGTGACTTGCAGCCGGTTGGCGTCGGAGCTGGTGTCGGACATCTTCTCGGAGTGGATGTCGGGAGCGATAGTGGTGGCGTAGCAGATGCCCCGTTCGGTGATGGTGGTGGAGCTTTCGTAAGTAAGCAACGCGGTGATGGTAGCCGTCGACGAGGTGAGGTTGACAACGGTGGCTTGCGTGAGCGACACCACCTGTTCATGTTCGGTGGTCAGCTCCATCATGCTGCTGTAGCCGGTGCCCTTTTCGCTGACGGCATACGCCCGCACCTCATACTGGGTGTTGGGAGTGAGCGAAGTGAGCGTGGCGCTGAAAGCCGAATCGTCACCGTCGGTGGCAACGGCGTGGTTGCCTGCCGTAGTGGGCAGTTGGCTCTCGGTGCTGAAGCAGAAACCCCGCTCGGTAACGGTAAAGCCGTGCGAGGTGGAGACATTGCCCGCACAGACAGCCTCGTAGGCTGCCAATACCGGTTCTCTGTCGATGCCGACAATGGGAACCTGTGTTGCACTGGTGGTGAAGGTGACCGACTCGCCATAGCCCGTACCGGCATCATTGACGGCATACGGACGGACAATGTAGGCGGTATTGGCTTGCAGGTCGGTCAGCGAAGCGGTGAAGTCGGCGCCGGTACCGGTGGAGATAACGGTAGTACCGTTGGTAGTCGGTTCGGCGGCGTTCTCCACATAAAGGGCGTAGGCAAACCCGCGCACGGTAGGCGCATAGCCTCCGTCGTCGATGATGGAGGCAGAGAGCGTTACGCTCTCCCCGGTGAGGTCTGCCGTTTGGGCAATGCTCACCGCCGGCGGTGTGGCAGCGGCAGTGCGGAAAGTGCTCACCGCTCCCCGTGCCACGGCGTTACCGCTTCGGGCAAAGATGCAGTAGTAGTAGGTCTGACCGGGCATCAGCCCACTCACGACGGCGGTGTAGTTGTTACCGCCGTCCGATGTTGCTTCCGTTTCGGAAGGATTGTTCAAGCCGGACGAGGTGGCATAGAGAAAGCCTATCTCCGGTTTGTCGGCGCTGTTGACATGGGGTACAGCCGTACCGTGCAGGTTTACACTTGCCCGCGTCAAGTCGGTGGCGCTGTTGGTGGTCAGCGCAGGGGCATAGCTCAAGGGTTCGTTATCCTCCTTGCAAGAGGTCAGCGCTACTATCAGCAGCGCAGCCATGAAGTAGTAGTGTTTACTCATGAGGCAATAAGTCTTTATGTGGTTGATGTACTCCGCAGTACACAGACAGTATTCGTAAACAGTGTATGTCCGGTATATTTGTGTCTACAATCATCCGCGCCATCCGCGCCCGAGCTGTATCAGAAGTGGCTCAAGTCTATCAATCCGAAGTCCGGGTCTTTCTCCGGTTGCCAGGTACGTACGTGGATGACAGGCTCCTTGGGGTTGTTCAGGTCGACCATCAGGAAGAGATAGCCGGTGTCGCCGTAGCTCGACGAGAAGTAATCCTGCTGTATCTGTATGCCGTAGACCTCCCCTCCCACTCCCGATTTGCGTATCTGGTTGTCGGCGAAGCGCAGGTTGATGAACTCCGAGCTACGGAAGATGTGTTGCAGCTTCTTCATATACTCGGCTTTGGTCTGCCGGGTATATTTCACGGTCTGTCGGTTGATGGGTCGTCCTTCGTCGGTGACGGTGTGCTTCAGTACCGATCCGGTGATGATGAGGGCATCGTCGGAGAAGATGCTGTTGATGTAGTCGTAGCGTTTCAGGGCGTAGGCGGTTTTGTAGTTCTCAAGAAAGTTGATGAGCACGTTGCGCACGGTGTCGTTCCACGAGGTGTGATTGATGATGTCGTCCACCGCCGGCTTGTTGAGTCCGAAGGAGAGGGCGTCAATCTTCCCCTCCTTGTTGAGGGTGAAGACCACATCTTCGACAAAGGTGCGCTGGTTGGTATTGAACTTAAAGCTCATGGGCAGGCTTCGGCAGGTCACCTCGCCGTTGTAGGACATATATTGATAGTTGGGTTCGTTGATGATGCGTGCCTGTCCGTAGCGTATCAGCCGGTCGAACATCTCCTTGCCGTTCTCGGTGCAAAGGGAGTCGATGTTGGTAAAGTTGCGGGAGCGGATGGCTTGCTCCACCTGGGTCATGGTGGCTTGATAGGGGGTGGCTTGCTCGCGTGCGAGGAAGTGCATGCCGCTGTTGGAGGTGGCAAGCGTGTCGGTTTCGGCAACCAGCGCCTCTTCCTGCAGGGGGTCGCCGGGAACAGGTTCGTCGCCCTCCAGCTTCAGGTTGCAGTTGCGCATGGTGACGGGGTTGACGGTACCCATCACCTCGAAGAGTTCGTTGTCGATGTTGGCTTCACCTTCGAACATGTATTCCGTACGCAGCTGCATGTTCTTGGCAGAGGCGATGCGGGGCAGTTCGATGATGCCCGTGCCGTCTTTGGCAGAGTAGATGTTCGACCAGTCGCGACCGTCGAAGTAGGTGTAGTCATAGTTGCGCGCGGGTTCGCCCTTGTAGAGAATCTTCAGATTGACGGTTTTCAGGTCGCCGTCGAGGTGTGTGCTTGCCATGCCCACTTTGAGGTTGGCAAAGATGTCGTTCATCTGCTTGGGAATCCATACGGCAAGCAGCTGTTCGGTGCCGTCGGCGTCTTTGGTGGTGAGGAAGTTGCCGTCGGGGTAGCTTTGCAGGAGCACCAGCCCCCAGTAGTAATAGCGCAGTGCGTCTGCCACCTGGGCTTTCTTCTCGGCTTGTTGCGCCTCGGTTACGAAGTCCAGTATTTTGTTCTTTCGCCCGTCGAAGATGCGCTGCACCTCGTCCACCTTGATGTAGCGCATCACCACGGCTTCGGGTTCGTTTTGAATCACGATGCGGCGGGTGTTGTTCAGCGTGGCACGCGAGTAGGTGTTGATGACGGACTTGAAAGTCTCCTCGGCAGAAACTTTATCGCCGTCGCTCCCCCCTTCCGTGAGCTGTTCGAACTTCGACGATACGCTGGTAGAAATCTGACTGGTAAGAGCTGCCAGTGCATCATTGTCGGCTTCGCGCAGCGTGGCTGCGGAACCGGTTCCCCAAATATAATCTTTACTTCCCTGTATTTCTTCTACGGTCTGTGCGTAGGCGAGATTGGATATACACAGGATTAAACAGAACGTGACAATAACATTTCTCATAGGAATAAATATACTTTAATATGCGACGCGGCGAAGATAAAGGTTTCTTCTGAATCTACATTACACTTTATTGATTATTTTGTTCGGAATAGGTCTCTAATGTTGTAAAGTATAGTGTACCTGCACTGCGGATGTGTCATCAATCACTCCGGATACAACAGAAGTTCTGTCAGCCTCGGAACAGAAGTTCTGTCAGCCTCGGAACAGAACTTCTGTTAGCCTCGGAACAAAACTTCTGTTAGCCTCGGAACAGAACTTCTGTTAGCCTCGGAACAGAACTTCTGTTAGCCTCGGAACAGAACTTTTGTTAGCCTCGGTACTAAACTTTAGTAAGCCTCGGTACTAAACTCCGCTACTCCACAACCGTGCGTCCCGCCTTTGTCCGAGCCTGTGCGGTGGGGTCGTACATGGCTTCGCAGCGGAGTGCGGGCAGGACAAACGAGCCGGCGTAGGCAGCTTGCAGGCGGAGGGTGAATGTCTTCGATTCGCCCCGGCGCAGGTCGAAGTAGGTCATGACGCGGTCGTCGCGGATGTTGCGGTAGGTGTAGTTGCGCAGGGCGAGCGAATCGCCGGCGCCGAACAGGCGCTCGTTGTAGATTTCCCATCCGGAGGGGACGATGTGCGTGAGTGCCACGTCGGTATAGTCGCTGTCGGGGGCAACGTTTGCCACGGTGATGTGCGCTTCGAAGTGGGTGCCTTGCCGCACCTTGTCGGGCTTGACGGGCGTGATGCCGTCGGGCAGGGTGTATCGCACGTCGAGCTTCAGGTTGTGCGACAGTGCGGGCAGGGTGTCGTTCAGCACTTGGGCGCGGGTGATGAGGTCGACACTCAGCCCGCCGCTGCCGCGGTTGGTGAGGGTGATGCTGCCCGATGCCGGCACCTGTCGGGCGGCTCCCCTACCCGATGCCGCCACGAAGCGCTTCGTGAAGAGCGCCTTTGCCGACTTCACCTCCGGCTGTTGCACCCCGTTCCATGTCCAGCCGAAGTCGAGCGTACCCGACAGTTCGCCTGCCAGCCGCCCCATTGCCATCAGCGCGAAGGCGGTGGACTGGGTGCTGAAGTCGTGCTCCTGTGCAAGGCGCTGCGACACGCGTTGGGCTTGCCGCACGGCTTCCTCGCGGCGGTTCATGCGCAGCAACGCCTCCAGGATGACGGCTTCGTCGCGCTCGGACGAACCGTACACGCTGCCCGGCGAGGTGTAGGCAGGCACTTCGGTATCGGCTTGGAACACCAGTTCGGCAGCTACCTCCTGCTTGCCTGTCAGTGCGTAGGCGGCAGCCAGCATCCAGCGTGCCTGAAGCGAAAGGGTCTTCCGCTCCTTCAGGCGGTTCATGGCGCCCGCCTCGGGAGCGCCTGCCAACGCGAGGGTGTAGAGGCGATAAGCCTGGCTGTAGTCCGTCAACGCCACGTGCCGACTGTCGGAACGCCAGTTCTGCGCCGCATGGCGCTGGAAGCTCTTCCAGCGGGCAAGCACGGTGGACTGCACGGGGTAGCCCTTCTCCTGTGCCAGGACAAGGAACATGCCGGTATAGGAGGTGACCCAGTCGTTTGCCGTGCCCAGCCCCTGCCAGTAGACAAAGCCGCCACTCGGGAGCTGCCGACCGTAGAGCCTGCCGATGGCTTCTTCCACATTGGCTTTGGCGGCGGCTTGCTCTGCGTCGTCCATTTCTTTGAACTGCTGCACAAAGAGCAGCGGCAGGGCGCACGACGTAAGCTGTTCGGTGCAGGAGTGGTGGTAGTTGTACAGGAAGTCGAGCCGGCGCGTGATGTCGACCGACGGGATGCGCGACACCTCGAGCGTGACGCTACTGCCTGCCAGCGAGGCATTACTCAGGGTGTAGGGCAAGGTGACTGCTTTGCCTGCCTCCACCCACTCGCTGCTGCGCAGCACAACGGGCGGATTGGGGTTGCGCACCTCAATCTCGATGGTTTCATGGGTTTGCCGCCCTCCGCCGGAAGCGGTGAGCCGAATCACTGCCTTGCCGCTCTTGCCGCCGGTCTTCAGGCGGAAGTATGCCAGCTGGTCTCCCGGTGCGTCGAAGGTCAGGGTCTGCGTGTCGACCTGCCCGACGGTTCGGAGTTCGGTGTCTCCTTCGATGGAGGTCACCGCTACCGATACCTGCTTCACCTCCTGCTCCATGGCGAAGATATTGACCGGCAGCAGCACCTCTTCGTTGGTGCCGAGCACACGCGGCAGTGTGGAGAGCATCATCAGCGGCGTGCGCACAAAGGCGCTCTTCTCGGCATTGCCGTAGGCTCCGTCTTGTCCGGCAACCACCATGACGCGCACCGACCCCACATACATGGGCAGTGTGAGGAGGTGTGTCTGTTGCTTGCCGGCAGCCAGTGCGACGGGTCCGATGAACTTCACCACCGGTCGGAAGCGGTTGGCTTTTTCGTCGGCAGGCTTCAGGGCTTCGTCGCCGCCGGTGCCGAACATGTTGCCGTAGCGTCCGGCAGTGGCGCCGAGCACATCGTCGTACATATCCCAGGTGCGGATGCCCAGCGCTTCGCGGGCATAGAACTCATTCCACGGGTTGGGTGTTTGGAAGCCGGTCAGGTCGAGCAGTCCCTCGTCGACGATGGCAAGGGTGTAGGTCATCGGCTTGCCGTTCTGCTCGCTGACGGTCACCCGGAACGGTTCCTCGGGGCGCACCGCTTCGGGCACGACAAGCTGCGGTTGCAGCACGGTATTGCGATTGGTCACCACCAGCGGCATCACGCCGTAGAGGCGGATGGGCAGGTCGTTCGCCGTTTGCGCATGGGGCTGAAGCAGGGTGATGTGCAGGTAGATGTTGGGCGCCATGTCGGCAGTCACGTGGAAGGTGTAGCGAAGATCACCCTTGTCGGGCAACGTCAGCCATTCGCGGCGGAGCACGGTGGAGCCGCTCTCCAGCGAGAGCAGCGCCCTGCTGCCTGCCGCTGCCACGGGGATGATGGCGGTGGCGGTCTCTCCCACCTCGTAGGAGGGTTTGTCGAGGGAGAAAGAGAGCATCTTCACGTGCTCGGGGTCTTTCCGTCCGGCGCGTCCCCGCCACTCAGGCCAGTCCATATAGAGGGTGCCGCCGGTGGCATGTCCGCTCCCGGTATCTTTCACATAGACCAGATAGGCTCCCCAGTCGGGGTAGTCGACGCGAAACTTCAGGATGGCTTTGCCGCCCGTACTCTTCAGCTTGCCTGTCGCCACGGGGGTGACGGAGCTGTTGTTCACATAAGCCGAGTAGAGCGAACTGCCGCCGCGACTGCTGTCCCACCACCAGCTCCAGTCGATGCGGTAAATGCGGTACTCGAGCGAGGTGCGGTCGACAGGCTTCCCTTCGGGCGTCAGGGTCACAATGTCGAACAGGTGGTCTTTGTCGGTCTCCATATATGCCTCTTTCTCCGGTCGGTGCAGGTCGATGCCCACATAGCTGTCGAAGGGTGAGAAGGGCACGGTCTGCGTGTAGATGCTGGCATCGCCTCCCGGCTCGTAGACGCGGGCGGTAAAGGCAGCGTTGAGCATGCCCGGGGCAGCAGCGGCATCGGGCAGCTTGAGGTGGATGAGGGCATTGCCTTCGCCGTCGGTCTTCCCGCTGAACAGGTCGGACTTGGCAGCGGCGAAGTAGGAGGCAGGGTTGTTGAAGTCGTACTGCTCATAGCCCTTGAACTGCGTATGGGTCTTGGTGAGCGACAGCTCCACATCGGCTTTGAGGTAGGCGGCTGTGGCGCCCGTCAACCAGCCCGACGAGAGAGAGACGGGCAGCTCGGCTGCCGGTCGGAGCAACCGGGGGAGCTTCAGGTTTATCTTCAGGCGGTTGGGTTTGATGGTTTCGATGCGCAGGCTCTTGTGGAAAGCGGTACCGCCCACCTTGACGTAGGCATTCCACACACCGGTGGGGTCGTCGGCACGGGTGGGCAACTCGAACGCATAGAAACCGTTGGTGCCTTGGGTGGAGATCTGCTTGGCATAGAACTGCCCCTGCGGGTTATAGACCTCCAGCGTGACGGGGTGATGGTCGGGGATGCGCCGTTCGCGGTCTTCGAGCACAAAGGTGACGTGCAGCGTATCGCCGGGTCGCCACACGCCGCGTTCCCCATAGATATATCCCTTGAGACCCTTCTGCATCTTCTTGCCTCCCACGTCGAAGCGGCTGGTGGAGAGTTCCTCTCCGTCGACCACCCGCACGTAGCTCTTTTGACCGCCGGCTTCGGTCACCACGACGAAGGGCACCCCCTGCGGCGTGAGTTCGGCAAATCCGTCGGCATCGGTCACGGCGGTGCCGATGGGTTGGAGCTGGAAGTTATAGACGGTGCTGACAGCCTGCGCCACCGGTTGCGCGGTGAGCAGGTCGTTGGCGGTAATCCACAGCTTGTGCTCGCCGTTCTGCTTGACGATGACACCCAGGTTGGAGGCAATCACGTTGCAGGATGCCACGCGCTCACTCAGCATGTAGTAGGTGGGATGGCAGGGATTGTCGCGCTGACGCCAGTCGTAGAGATCGTAGTTGCGTTCGATGCCGCCGTCGTAGTAGAAGCCGGTGTCGGGTTCGTCCCACTCGGCGCTCTCCTCTTCAGAAGGGGTGACGGCTTCGAGCGGCGTCAGCTGATCGTCGGCAAAATGGGGAACAGGCTGTTCCGCGCCGCCGCACGGATAGGCGGAGTACTCCTGCTTGAAGGAGAGCACAATGCGGTAGACGGCGCCCGGTTCCTGCCGCATCAACCCAGCCAGGTCGACGGAGTAATCCTGCCAGCGGTGAATATCTTTCGACGGGTCACGGTTCAGCAACAAGCGTTTCTTGTAGACCAACCGACCGGCACGGCGCAGCTCGCTGCTTGTGCGGAGGGTGTTGCTCTGGAGGAACATCAGGATATTCTGCTCGTAGATGCGGATGATGCGCAGGTCGACGGCATACAGGTTGACGGCACGGAAGGGGATGACGAGCTGCTTGCTGTCGGGCAGGATGGCAGCATCGGTCAGCAGTTCGACCTGCGGCTTCAGCGCGTGCGCACTGACGGAGAGCGTGTGCGACGTGCCGAGCTTGTCGCCTTGTTGGCTCTCTATGCCCTCGTGCACCTTCAGCGTGAGCTTGTCGATGCGGTTGGCATCGAAGAAGAGATAGACCTTGTTGTCTTTGATTTGCAGGGCGGAGGCAGGTATCTCGGGCACTTCGACCAAGCCCTTCAGGTCTTGTGTTTCCAGCAACGGCTCCGAGAAGGTCAGCTCCAACCCGTTCTCCGGCGTATCTATCCGCCGGACAGAGAGGAAGCGGAAGGTGCCGTCGTCCCGGGCGATAACGGTATCGGGCACTGCTGCGGCGGCAATCGGTTCGGACGCCGCCTCCACGCGGAAGGAGAAGTCGAACTTTTGCAGCTGCTTGTCCACCTGTACGAAGTCGCCCAGTCGGAAGGTGGCGTTGTAGAGCGTACCGGTTTTCAGCTCGCCGGCGTCGGGGGTGAACTCCAGCGTGCTGTTGCTTACCCAGCAGCTCTTTCCCTGGATGGCAGGCGAGAAGCTGAAGGGGTTCTGCTTCAGCTCCTGATGGAGCGTCACCACCGGTTGCTCTTGTGCCAGCTCTATCCGGATGGTGGAGGCAGGCGAGATGATACCGCCCGTATAGGCAGTGATGTAAGGGGCAAATGCCGCCGAGGGGATTATCTCCTTGCGCGTCTGTTTGCAGGAGGTCAGGAGGAAAAGTATCACAAACAGGGAGAGTGCGCCTGCTGTGCGTGTACGGGTTGTAGGTTTCATAAGGTTAATTTTATATGTTACTGTTAGTTCCGAAGGATGAACGTGTCGGCATCTTTCCATGCGGGAAATTTCTCCCTGAAATGGAGCAACGCCTCCCGGTCGAGGTCTGCGGTGGCAGCGCCCGCTTCGTTGTCGGGTACGGAGGCGAGCCGTTCGTTCTTGGGGGAGATTATCACGCTGCCTCCGCTGTGCGACAAACCTTCGCCATCGGTGCCGATGCGGTTCACGCCGCACACGTAGCTCATGTTCTCCAAGGCACGGGCTTGCAACAGCACATCCCATACGCCGCGGCGCGCGGCAGGCCAGTTGGCGACGTAGATCAGCAGGTCGTACTCCAGCCCGGCGTTGCGGCTCCACACGGGGAAACGCAGGTCGTAGCAGACCAGCAGCAGGATGTTCCAGCCCCGATAGCAGATGACGGAACGCTCCTGCCCTGCCGCATAATGCTCCGCTTCGCGCCCCATGCGGAACAGGTGTCGTTTGTTGCAGAAGTAAGCCTCCCCCTCGGGAGTGAGGAAGAAAGCACGGTTATAGCACGGGCTACCGGGGGTCGTGTCGTCGCAGGCAATGAAGCTGCCGGCAAGGGCAAAGCCGAATTCGGCTGCCCACCGGCGCAGGGTGGTGATGGTCGCACCGCTGTTCGTCTCGGCAAGCCGGTAGCTCTCCATGCTGAATCCGGTGGAGAAGGTCTCGGGAAGCAATACAATTTGGGTGGTGCCGCTCAGCTGTTCCAGCTTCGGGCGAAGGAGGCGAAGATTAGTCTGTGCATCTTCCCATACAATGTCTGTTTGCAGGACGGTGACTTGCATCTGTATGATATGATAGGATAGGATATTTAATGAGACGGGGGCAAAGGTATGCTTTTCTTATCGCTCCACCTGCCACTCGGTGATGGTTCGCGTCGGTGCATCGTACTGCACGCCAATGCGGACAACGGGGCGCGGGTCGGCTTCGTAGGCGGCGGTATAGCGTTGCCGTTCTATCTGTTCGAG
>JAISGR010000092.1 GCA_031262995.1 Prevotellaceae bacterium
AGCATGTCGCGTTACAACCTGACTGCCAAAATCAACGCCACACTGACCAAATGGCTACAGTTTCGTTTCAACACCCGGTTTACCCGCCGAGACGACGAAAGACCCACCACATTTACCGACAGCACCTTCGATGGGCTGGGGCGTACCAACTGGCCTAACATGCCCATTTACGACAGAAACGGGCATATCAATCAAGACACCCCCCGCGGAATGGCAGAGGGTGGACAAAGAAAGGTGCAAAGCGACCGCCACTACTATCAAGCAGCTTTTATCATCGAGCCTATTAAAAACTGGAGAACCCACGCAGAGTTCAATTACAGCATCTACGATGTCAGCACCAAAGCAGCCACCTTTACTACCTACAACTACGACCCGCAAGGCAACGAAATCAACAACGGAAGCCAAAACACCAGCTTGAAAGAGAACGATCAGAAAGAGAATTATATGAACTTGAACATATACAGCGAATATTCCAAGACATTCGCCGACGTTCACAACTTCAAAATCATGGGGGGCTTTCAAGCCGAAGAATGGAACTATCATTACTTCGACGTCACCAAATACGGTTTGCAGTCGGAAGAGTTGGTAGAGTTCAATTTAACAACCGGATTATCGGGTAAAGACGTTGCGATGACAACCGCCGTCAACGGAAACAGCAACGACTGGGCTACCGCCGGCTTCTTCGGACGACTGAATTACGATTACCTCGGACGTTACCTGTTGGAAGTAAACATGCGCTACGACGGCACCTCGCGCTTCCGCCGCGGTAGTCGTTGGCAACTCTCCCCCTCATTCTCTGCCGGATGGAACATCGCCGAAGAGAACTTCTTCAAACCCATCAAGAATACAATCGACCAGTTCAAACTCCGCTTCTCTTATGGTCAGTTGGGCAATCAGAACACCACAGCCTACTATCCCACTTATCGCACCATGTCGTTAGGCTCGGCAAACGGAGATTGGCTCCAAAACAGTGTCAGACCAAACACCGCCGCCGTGGGAAGCATGATAAGCACCGCATTGACATGGGAAACCGTGCGCACTTGGAACGTCGGCTTGGACTATGCACTGCTGAACAATCGCCTCGTCGGTTCGGTCGACCTATTTAAGCGCTACACCAAAAACATGGTCGGTCCGGCTCCGCAGCTGCCCATCACCTTAGGCATCTCGGTGCCCGTAACCAACAACTGCGATATGAGTACCAACGGTTGGGAAATCTCCCTAAGCTGGCGTGACCGCTTGCAGAACGGACTCTCATACGGCATCACCGCTTCGCTATCCGACCAGGTCACCTATATCGATAACTATCCGGGCAACAAAACCGGCTCTATCAGCAACTATATGTCGGGCAAACAAGACGGATTAATTTGGGGATTTGAGACGATCGGCATCGCCAAATCGCAAGAAGAGATGGACGCACACTTGGCATCATTGCCCCAAGGCGGACAAGATGCCATCGGCTCGCAGTGGAGTGCCGGCGACATTATGTATAAAGACCTGAATGGCGACGGAAAAATCAGCGAAGGAGCCGGAACATGGGAAGACCATGGAGACTTGAAGATTTTGGGCGATTCTTATTCGCACTACTTCTTCGGCATCGATCTAAATGCGGCATGGAAAGGACTGGACGTGCGTTGTTTCTTGCAAGGCGTACTGAAAAAAGACTTCTGGCCGGGTAGCTCCTCTTATTTCTGGGGCGTTCGCGGAGGATACAGCAAATGGTACACCATCGGACTGGAGCAGCACAACGACTATTTCCGGGCTACCCCCGTCGGACTGGAGGGACATGAAATACCCGCCAATCTTGATTCCTATTTTCCGCGCCCTATCTTCTCGGCAAGTACAGGCACTACGTATGGCTACAAGAACCAACGAACACAAAGCCGTTACATGCAGAATGCCGGATATATGCGTTTGAAAAACTTTCAGATAGGATACACCCTACCCACTCAATTGACAAATAGAATCGGAATATCCAAATGCCGCTTCTTCGTGTCCGGTGAGAACTTGGCCACAATGACCTCTCTATTCTCGGTATTCGACCCCGAAACGGCTACCGGAGGCTGGGGTGGTAACAGCTATCCACTATCGGCCACATGGTCGTTCGGACTTAGTTTAACTCTTTAAAATGCAAGCATCATGAAAAAGTATATACACCTTATATTATCCGCTTTGCTCGTTGGAGGATTTGTCTCCTGCGATGACTTTCTCGACAGAGAACCCCTGTCAGCCATCTCTCCGGAGACTTATTTTGCCAATGTGTCGCAGTTGCAAGCTTACGTTGACAACTATTATGCCGATGTACTCCCCTCCAATTCCGGCAACTCGTATGGCATTTTTTCCTCCGACCAAGGGACAGACAATCAAATTGCAGCCACAGCACCCTCCCGTCACGTAGCAGGCGAGTGGAAAGTGCCCAACAGCAGCGGCAATTGGTCGTTTACCACTATCTACAACCTCAATTATTTCCTTGCCAACGTATTGCCCCGATTCGGTGAAGATTTGACAGGCGCGGCAAACACCATCTCCGGCGACTTGCAAAACATCCGACATTATATTGGTGAGATGTATTTCCTGCGCGCTTACGAATACTTCAAACGATACAAAGCGATGGGCGACTTCCCCATTATTAAAGAACCTCTCGCCGACAATATGCAAATTCTGACCGACGCCAGCCAACGCAGCCCGCGCAACGAAGTGGCACGCTTCATCTTGTCGGACTTGGATAAAGCAGCCGAGCTGATGAACGGCATCAATCTCGCCACCACCCGAATCAATCGAGATGTGGCGCTCCTGCTCAAATCACGAGTGGCACTCTTTGAAGGCACTTGGCTCAAATACTTCAAGGGAACAGCTTTTGTTCCCAATGGCGAAGGATGGCCGGGGAAAGCAAAAGGGTACAATGCCGACTATCAATTCCCGAGCGGTAGCATCGACGCCGAAATCAATTGGTTCTTGGAACAAGCCATGAGTGCCTCAAAAGAGGTCGGGGACAAATATAAAAGCAGCCTGACTAACAATACCGGCTTGTTGCAGCAAGCAGCCGGAGACCCCGTCAATCCCTATTTTGCCATGTTCGGTCAAGAAAGCCTGTCAAGCGTGAAAGAGGTATTGCTCTGGCGCCAATACGTTCAAGGATTGGGCAGCGGACACGATATCGCCTTAGCTGCCGATGAGGGTAACTGGGGAGTAGGTGTAACCCGCGGATATGTGCAAAACTTCTTGATGGCAGATGGAACGCCGGTTTATGCACATGGCAGCTATGCCGACGGCGACGGCTACTATATGGGCGACAAGACCATTGCAGACGTTCGCATAAACAGAGATTCGCGCCTGTCGCTCTTCCTCAAAGAACCCGGACAGAAGAACATCCTAACCATGAGTGTTACCGGACTGACCAATATCTGGGAAGATGAACCCTATCCCAAGATTACCGAAGCCTCGGGACAATACCTCTATTCCACAGGATATGCGCTGCGTAAGGGTGGCGCATGGGACAGCAAATATCTCGTCCAAAACAAGGGATATACCGGTGTCATCTATTTCCGTGCCGCCGAAGCATTGCTCAACTATATGGAAGCCGATTACGAACGAAACGGGACACTCGACGCCACTGCACGCGAATACTGGGCAGCGCTCCGAACGCGCGCCCGGATAGCCGGAACCATCGATGCCACCATTGCGGCAACCGATATGAGCAAAGAGGCGGAGAACGATTGGGGAGCCTATTCTGCCGGACAAATCCTGACAGACAAGACGCTTTACAACATCCGCCGAGAGCGCCGTTGTGAACTACTCTCGGAGGGCTTCCGCTATATGGATTTGTGCCGCTGGCGCGCCATGGACCAACTGATCGCCACACCCTATATTCCCGAAGGTATGCACCTATGGAACACGCCAATGGAGGCATGGTACACCAATCTGGTTTCAGACGGGTCAAACAAAGCCAACGTATCGTCAAAAACCGACAGCGAGTATCTGCGCCCCTTGCGTAAGAGAAGTTCAATCTTGGGCTATGATGGCTTTACATGGAAGATGGCACACTATCTCGAACCCATTCGGATAGACCAATTCCTCATTACTGCACCCGACGGAAAGAGCATCGAGGATTCTCCTATCTATCAGAATCCCTATTGGCCGACAACCGCCGACCAAGCCGCAGAACGATAATATAACAAATTGTACGAATGACAATCATACGAAATCTGATAACGGCACTCATCGCACTCTGTTGCATGAGTGCCACTCTCACCGCCCGAGCGGAAGTAATCTCCTATGTAGACACCGGTCTGAGCGGATCGCAGAAATATGTATTACGTGTAGAGGGCAAACCTTTCTACATGATAAATATTCAGATACGGATAGACAACATGCGATATACACCCGATTGGACGCCTGCTAACACCGATGCCGTGATAGCCCGGGCTGCTGCCGACGGTTTCAACACCGTATGCATCCCGCTACATTGGCGAGAAGTGGAGCCGGAGAAAGACCGTTTCAATTGGGATGTTGTAGACGAATACCTGGCTTGTGCCAATCGTCACAACCTAAAGTTGGAACTATTGTGGTTCGGCACCAACAGCGGCGGTCACGTGCAGTGGTTGGGCAGTTCCGACCGGCTTCGCACTCCCGACTACGTGCTCTACTCGCCCGGGCGTGAATCTAAATCCACCACCAGCGAATACACCATCAACCGAAAGATGTCGCCGTATAGCCTTGACTTGGCTGACAACAGATTGCGCGAGCGGGAAACTACGGTGCTTCGGAAAGTCATGGCGCACATTACCGCATGGGATAAAGCCAACAACCAACGCCACCCGCTTATCGGTATACAGATAGGCAACGAGGTGGTAGGATATGGTCGCCCTTACCCCAACTCGTTAGTCATTTCTTATCTCAGCGATGTAGCAAGCGCCGTGAAACAATCCGACTATGTCGTCTGGACACGAGTAAACAGCGTCTTTTGGAAAATACCTGCCCGTATCTATGAAAACGAGTTGAAACGCAACTCAGAGGGAGGAACCAACATTGACTTCATAGGTATTGACACCTATCGGCATCATTTCCGCACCGATGCCGACTTTATGGCAAGTATGCGCTCCAACGTTCCTTATATCGGAAAGAACTATCGCATGATAATGGAAACCAATTCCGGTGTGCCCTATGCAGCTCAAATGCACCTCGCCGCGCTATCGGGTAACAATGCTTTCGATTACTACGACTTTAGCGCGCTATACAATCCAAAAGATTTAAAGCCGCAAGCAACTAATCTGGAGGACATCCGGCTGGTGAACAAGATTCTGCGTAGCGATCTGACAGACATCGCCCTGAACGCACAAGGATATGGACTGTTTGTACATAACCACGAAGGAGTGAACGCCGCTCCCTCTATTAACCCGAGTTGCGGTGTTGCTTTCGTTCCGAATTACCCCACCTCGCAAGGCATCAGTATCACGCGCAACGATACCGAAATCGTACTCATGACCACCAAAGGAGGCACTTTTATCATTCCCGACTCTATCGAGATCACTGATGTAAGTAAGGGGTATTTCAACCCCAAGAACCAATGGGTGAAGCAAGAAGTCGTGACTATACATGAAAGAGCCAAAGGCGGACGACTGAATCCACTCATAGGAAGTAGTCTGACACTGAGCCAAGGCACCACCCTACGACTGATCAGACGCAGTAACAATGTCGCTAAGCCAACCTTTATACTGCAAGCCGAATCGGCTACGTTAGGAGGAGGCGCAGAGACGGAAGCTGCCATAGAAGCCATCGGATTTGCCGGTAACGGATACGTCAAACTGCCATCCGTAGCCGGGGTGTACATCACTTGGGAGAATGTTGACGGGCAGGGCGGAGAAGAAAAGACACTGCGCTTGCGCTACTCAAACGGAGGGTACAAACCTGCCAGGATATTGTTTGAAGTTAACGGAATAGAACAATACCTTAAACTACCGTCTACCGGATCGTGGAGCTATTATCAATTGCTCTGTTTGTCCGTTACGCTGAACAAAGGGAAAACCAATACCATCAAAATCGAAACTGCCGACAACACCATCCGCAAAGATAGGGTAGTCTACTATCAGACTGTCGGCAATATAGATGAACTGCAAATTCAATAAAAGACACCATAATTATATATAAGGCATGAAAGATTGTTTTCACAGACTTGTGATGCTGCTCGCGCTCTCTCTTACGGCGACAGTATTTCAAGCACAAAACAAATATATTATCAACGGCATTCCTTGGTTCGACAATCGCGGGCAGATTATCAATGCCCACGGCGCCTGTATCGTAGAGGAACAGGGACGTTACTACCTCTTCGGCGAATATAAGTCGGATAGCCTAAACCGGTTCAATGGATTCTCTTGCTACTCCTCTGCCGACCTTGTCAACTGGACGTTCGAGCGGATAGTGCTGCCCGTACAACCATCGGGACTGCTTGGACCGAACCGCGTAGGCGAACGGGTCAAGGTGATGAAATGTCCCGCTACGGGTGAATATGTCATGTACATGCACACCGACGACATGAAATACACCGACCCCCATATCGGCTATGCCACCTGTCGGGAGATTGCAGGTGACTATCGGTTTCGGGGAGCCCTGTGCTACCAAGGAAAGCCCATTCGCCGATGGGACATGGGCACTTTTCAAGACACCGACGGACAAGGATACCTGCTGATTCACCACGGCTACAACTATCGGTTGAGCGACGACTATCGCTCGGCAGTGGAGCTGTTACCTCCCATCAAAGGCGCAGGCGAATCGCCCGCACTCTTCAAGCAAAACGACAGGTACTACCTGCTTTACTCCAACCTGACCAGTTGGGAGAAGAACGACAACTTCTACTTCACCGCCTCCTCCATGCGAGGACCGTGGACAAAACACAACCTGTTTTGTCCCAAAGGGTCGCTGACATGGAACTCGCAAACCACTTTCGTGTTTCCGCTCAAGCACGGCAACGATACCATTCCACTCTTTATGGGCGACCGATGGTCGTTTCCGCGACAGGCGTCGGCTGCCACCTACGTGTGGATGCCGATGCAGGTGAAAGGTGAAAAACTCTCTATTCCCCACTATTGGCAGTGCTGGGACACCAACACACTCAAGCCCGTCGACGCATGGCGCGGCTGGAAAGAGGTGCAAAGCCATTGGGCGTCGCAACAAAAAGACGATCGATTCGAAGTCTCTTTCACCGGCACACGCGCCGCTATCAAAGG